>JAJDNC010000148.1 GCA_022340865.1 Gemmatimonadota bacterium | reverse complement strand
GCTTCGGCGCAGCCGCCGCCATCATCCTCTCGGCCCTCGCCGCCGGCTGCTCCTCGGGCGGCTCGGAATCGGGCGCGGCGCTCCCGGTTTGGCATCTGCACGAGACCGACCGCATGGGCTCCGTGAACGACGAGCACTACGCCTTCAGCATGCCCATGGCGGTGGCCGTCACCGACTCGGAGATCTACGTCGTCGACGGGAGCCCGGTGCGCGGGGAACGCTTCACCAGGGACGGCCGATGGATCGCGGACTTCGCCCACTCCGGAATGGGCCCCGGCGAGCTGGTGGCCGTGGGCGCGGTGGGCGTAACCCGGGACACCCTCTGGGTGGCCGACCCTCGGGGTGCGCGTATGGAGCTCTACCGACCGGACGGCACGTTCATCATGTCGGTGCGCTTCAACCTGGACCCCGACTCGCTGGGCACGCGGTTCTTCCCTCGGGCCCTCCTGGACGACGGCTCCGTGCTGGTCGGGCCCGGGGGCACCGACATCGGAGCGGCCGTCACGGGAAGGGTGACCCACACGGCCTGGGCGCGGTCCACTCGGGAAGGAGAGATGCAGTCGACGGTGTACCGCGACCCTCTGGTAAAGGCCGACTTCTACCAGGCACCCCTTGCCACGGGCCGCTTCATCATCGGAGTCACTCCTCTCCACCAGAGTCCCCTCGTTCAGCCCTTCCCCGACGGCTCGGGGCTCGTGGCCGTCGAGCGCCCGGCCAGCGCATCGCCCGATTCGATGTCCTACACGGTGACTCGGTACGCCGCCGACGGGACGATCGTGTGGACCACACGGGTTCCCTATGCCCCGATCGCCACCACCGGCTTCCTCGACGCCTGGCTGGCGCGTTCGCGGGGAGGGGCTTCGCCTCCGAGCCCGGAGATAACCCGGGCCCTGCGCAATGCGATCACCGTTCCACCGTTCTATCCGCCCGTCACGAGCGTAGTCCCGGGCGATGACGGCACGGTGTGGCTGAGACGGGAGGAGACGGCCTCGGACTCGGTGAGCTGGGACGTCCTGGACGCCCGGGGCCGCCGCAGCGCGACCGTGGAGACCGTGGCGTCCCTCCGGGTCGTCGCGGCCTCGGCCGCGGAGGTCTGGGGCGTGGTGACCGACACCATGGACGTGCCCTACCTGGTCCGCTACGCCGTGCGGTAGCCGGGAGAAGCGAGCGGGAAGGGGAGGTCGCAGCCGGACTACGCGTGGGCGATCCGGATCTCGGCGGTCGAGCCGTAGGTCGCTCGGCGCCGGCACTCTCCGGCGGCGATTGCGCGTCGCGCCCGGTCAGGGCTCGGCGATCAACTCCGTCGACGTGCCCTCCTCGGGCAGCGCCCGGGCCCGCATCGCCAGGCCGGTCCCGGCGATTCCGAACGACGCCAGCCAGGCGTAGTAGCCGGGGTACAGGTCGGACACGTGACCCACCTCGAAGAGCCACCAGAGGTTGAAGACCATGGCGGCCATGGCGAGCGCCGTCAGGAGCCAGGTCCGGTCGCGGCCCGCATCCGAGATCCGGTGGAAGGTGGCGAGCATCACGAGGTTCGTGAGGGCGCTGGCGATCCCGAAGGCGCCGCCCCACCTGAACGCCGTCAGGAGCGCCTGGATCCCCGGAAGGAGTCCCTCGTGGAAGTCACCCTGACCGAGGGTGATGCCGCCGTCGATTACCGGCAGGAAGAACGCGATGGCGTAGACCAGCCATCCCGCCCGCAGGAGCCGGCGCCATCCCTTGCCCTCCACCTTGGCGAACTCACGGGACAGGGTGTCGACGGTGCCCAGCGTCTCGCATGCGTGCGCGAACGCCCGCGCGGGCGCCAGCCCCGGGCTCAGGTCCAGCTCCACCTCGTAGGCAGCCCGGAGATGGTCCTCCAGCTCGTCGAGATCCCTGGTCGCGAAGGAACGTTCCCGCGCGAACTGCCGCCGCCACGCCTGCACCGCGCCGTCGAGATCAAACATGGCCGTCTCCCCACGTCAGGCTGAGCGCGTCGAACATCGCGAGCCACCCCGCCCGGTCCTTCTCGAGCTGACGCTTCCCCTTCCCGCTCAGCCGGTAGTACTTCCGTCGCCGTCCCGAGTCCATGGTGCGCCAGTCGCCCTGGATGAGGCCTTCCTTCTCCAGCCGGCGGAGGACGGGATACAGCATTCCGTCGGACCACTGCACGCGCCCCTCCGAGAGGAGGGTGACCCGCTGGAGGATCTCGTAACCGTAGCTCTCCCCGCCGGCCAGGATGGAAAGCACCATCGGCCGGGACGAGGCCGCGACGAGCTCCTTGGACATGGGGACGGGTTTCATGGGTCGTATACCTTGAGGTACAAGGTATAGCTCCGGGCTCCGGATGTCCAGCGTCGCGCTCGACTTCCTCCGTCAGAGGAATCGGGACGCCGGCGGAAGAGTCGCCGTCGCGCGCCCCCACCGGCGTCGAAGCCCCGGGAAGACGGAGGCCCGCGCCGCGACGGTCCTGCCATACCGCGCGGTGTTGCGCGGGACTGCGAGGTACTGCGAGGTACTGCGAGGTACTGCGAGGTACTGCGAGGTACTGCGAGGTACTGCGAGGACGAACGGCCGGCCCCGGGCGCGGGGTCGGCCGTCCGGTCACGTCACTTCTGGCGTGTGCCCTTGAACGGGGTCTCGCCGCGCCCGCCCGAGATCGTACCCTCCATGGTGTCACCGTTCACCGTGGCCTTGTAGGTCATGCTGAACGTGCGCTGACCCATGCTCCTCTCGACGGTCCACGTCGCGGTGTTGCCGTCGACCTTACCGTCCTTGATCTCGACGGTGTCCTCTCCCTCCCGGCTCCTCATCACGGTGGTGCCGGTGAGCGTGGACCCGTCCTGCTTGAACGTGAAGGTCATGGTGCGGGTGCCCCGCTGACTGGTCACGGAGAGCTCCCACGTTCCAGCCACGTTGGCGGTCGACTGGGCAAGGGCAGGAGCAGCGAACGCAACAGCGGCCACGAGGGCCGCCAACACAGGCGCACGACGCATGGTCGAACTCCAGGTAGAAGGTGGCCGTCACTGGCGACGGCAGACTAATTAGACCCCTTCCCTCCCCGAAATGTTACGCGGCCGTCACGGGGGAGGGCCGCCGGGGAGCCCTTGGCCCGGCCCCGTGTCCGGGTCCTGGCGCGGCGCCCCGGAATCCCGGCTCGGGAGCGCCGCGCCGTCCGTCGATTCCTCAGCCCACCTGCAGCGTCTCCCCGTGGCGCGGGACGTGCAGGTCCGGCGCCGGCAGCCCGGCCTCGTCCCAGGCGGCGCGCACCCGCACCGGCGGCTCCAGAGGATCCTCCAGGGTGAGGCGGAACGTGCCCCAGTGGATGGACACGAACGCCCCCCTCCCTCCCCCGTCCCGGTACGCCCGCACTGCCTCCTCGGGGTTCATGTGGGAGGGCTCCATGAACCAGCGGGGCTCGTAGGCGCCGATGGGCACCAGGGACGCGTCGAAGGGGCCCAGGCGCCGGCCGATCTCGGCGAAGGCCGGGCAGTACCCGGAATCTCCGGCGAACCAGATCCTCGGGCGCCGGCGCGGGGGATCCGGCGCCACCCCGGCGGGGGCGACGTCCGCGCGCTCCGGGAGAGCCGCGTCCACCTCTCCCTCGACCGGGACGACCGCCCACCCACACCATAAACGCTGATTGGTGCCCAACGGCTTGCGACGCGACCAGTGCCGCGCCGGCACCGCCACCGCCCGGAAGCGCCCGCCGGGCAGGAGGGCCCCCTCCCACCAGTCGAGCTCCACCACCCGCGTGATACCCAGAGCGCCGAGCCACTCCGCGTAGCGCAACGGCGTCAGCCACGTGAGCCCGTCGCCGAAGCGGGCGTGCAGGGCCTCGATGGTGGGCCGGTCCAGATGGTCGTAGTGGTCGTGGGAGAGGAGGACTGCCTGGATGGGCGGGAGCTCGTCCAGCGCCAGGGGCGGGGGCACGAAGCGTCGTGGTCCCAGCGCCCTGAAGGGGGAGCACCGCGTGGACCACACGGGGTCGGTGAGGACGTTCAGGCCCGGAAGCTGAATGAGGGTCGAGGCGTGCCCGATCCAGGTGATGCGGACCTCACCTCCGTCCACCGTGGGATGCGCGACCTCCGGCCGCGCCGTCGGGAGCTGCGACGGCCGGGGGTTCGGTGGCCGCCGCGCCAGGAGGAACGTCCGGGCCACGCGCCAGAACTGACGCCGGATCTCATCGTCGCCCTTCGCCACGGGCCACGGGTTGAGGAAGCGCCCGTCGGGGCCGTGATGGGAAGGGGCGCTCATGCTCCGCCCGAACGTCGATCCCCCCGCGGCGACCCTTCCGGCCCACCGCCCGCATCGGAGGAGGGTGGGCGGGTCGCGAACGGACGCGTCAATGCGGGTGGGCGTGACCGCAGCTGCAGGGCTGCCCCGTGGAGGGACAGGTGCCGACATCCGCGGAGCCGGATCTCGACGCGCCGGCCCCCACCAGCGCCGGAGCGGACATGCGCAGCACCGCGCCGGTGGCGCCGCACGACGGACACGTCTGTGCCGCCAGGCGCTCCTCGTACTTCAGGCGCTTCTCGAACCCCGCGCCGCACTTGCGGCAGGCATACTCGTAGATGGGCATGACGGTGTTGTGAACCCCGCTGGAGGGAGGACGGTTCCTGTGCGGCGATCCCGACGGTGGCCGCTCAGCTCCCCGCCACCGCGATCTCGCTGCCGTCGGACAGCTTCAGGATCACCCAACGGTTGGTCGTGTTGCACAGCGTGCACAGGGCGTAGGTGCCGTCGAGGACCTCGAGGTCCGAGATCTGGCCGCACGCCTCGCACCGGGCCCGGATGGTCTTGAACGACGCGTCGTTCAGGTGGCTCTTCGCCAGACGCACGCCCATGACGATGCCCGGCGTGCCCGTGGTGGGACACTTCCCGCCGGCGCACGACTCCTCGTAGTCGAGGCACACGATCTCGGTGCCTTCTGGCAGGCTCGCGTGTCCGTCGTGGGGCGGCGGCTCCGTGAACACGAGACGCACCTGGTGGCCGCACCCGGAGCAGTAGGCGACCTCGGTCTTCATGGCGTCACCTTCCTCTCGTCGCTCTCCACGGAGCGGCGATACTCTTCCAGCTTCTTCCTCATCTCCTCCGAGGGCACGTCGAAGATCGGGCACACGGTCCCGGCGCTGCACGTCTCCCCGTGCTCCAGGCAGATGATGTCCGAGGGGTCGACGTCGTGCTGATTCGGCCAGGCAGGAACCCCCTCCTTCACCAGCACGCGGACCGGCCGGTCACAGGTGGCGCAGTATGCCATGCGCGTCTCCATGGTTCCCCCTTGCTGAAGCGCTAAATCGAGTTCACAACACGCGCCCCCGGCGCGGCGCGTGCCAGCACCTCACGTGCCGACACGGGATTCTCCCCGTAGAGCGCGGTGGCCGCGGCGTCCGCCGTCATGCAGTTGGCGGCCTCCACCGTGATGGAGCGCATGTGCGTCCGCCAGGGCTCTCCCGTGATGGGGTCCATGAGGTGGTGGTAGAGATGGCCGTGGTACTTGAAGAATCGCAGATAGTCCCCGGACGTGGCCACCGCACGGTCGCTCACCTCCAGCACCGCGGCGACCTGCTCGAGGTGGTCCGGGTCGCGGACGCCGATCTTCCACGGCTTGCCGTGGTCGTCCGTCCCCATGGCCATCAGGTCCCCGCCCGCGTTCACCAGAGCGTTGAACATGCCGTGGTCCCGGAGCGTCCGGGAGGCCAGGTCCACCGCGTACCCCTTGGCGATGCCGCCCAGGTCCACCGCGGCGCGGCGGCTGTGCAGCAACACGTAGGGTACGCTTCCCGTGAGGTCGAGCTCCAGGTCACGGTAGAAGTGGCCGTCCTGCAGGGGGCGGACCTCCGCCATGGGGGGCGGCACGCGACGGGTCTCCACGTGCCACAGCTCCGACACACGCCCCAGGCACGGATCGAAGCGACCGTCGCTCCGGCGGGCCCACATGAGCGCGGCCGAGAGCACCTCGGCGGTGTCCTCGGAGACCGCCACCCGCCCATGCCCCGCCGCCAGGTTGGCGCGGCCGACGTCGGAGTCGTCCCGGAAGCGGCTCATGGTGCGGTCCACGCGCCGCAGATCGTCCAGGGCGGCGTCGATGGCCCGCTGCGCCCACTCCTCGTTGCGGGTGCGCACCGCCAGCTCGGCGATGGTGCCCATGACGGGGATGGTGCGCCTGACGAGGCGATCGCGGGGTCGCACCGCCCGGGGAAGCGTGGCTACCGCCAGCGCACCTACGCCCAGGGCGAGGAACTCACGGCGATTGGGATTCATGGAAGCCTCCGATCGGCTCCGAACTCACATTCGTTGTCGGTTGAGCAGGATGAGCAGTCGCCGGTGCCGCACCCCCGGCGCTTCTCGCCGAGGTGCAGCGCACCGAAGACCACGAACAGGACCGCCATCACGGCCATCGCAATCGTCGCGCCGATCATGAGCTGAACAGCCCCGCGAAGCCCATGAAGGCCAGCGAGAGGCTCCCCGCGATGATGAGTACCAGGCCCATGTTACGGGCTATCGATGGAACGCTGGCCAGCTCCACCGTCTCTCTGATGGAGGCCATGAGCACCAGCGCCAGCGTGAGGCCGAGGCCGCTGCCGACGGCGTAGACCAGCCCCTCCGTGAAGCCGTAGCCCTTGCTGGTCTGGAGGAGGGCGAGCCCCAGGATGGCACAGTTGGTGGTGATGAGGGGAAGGTAGATGCCCAGCTCCCGGAAGAGCGTCGGGCTGACCTTCCTGATGACCATCTCGACGATCTGCACCAGCGACGCGATGACCACGATGAAGGCGATGATCTTCAGGTACGGGGCGTGGGGAAGCACCCACGCGTTCAGTGCCGACACCGTCACGGACGTGATCACCATCACGAAGATGTCGGCCATGCCCATCCGCACCGCCGTCGCGACCTTCGCCGACACACCCAGGAACGGGCACAGGCCGAGGAAGAGGACGAGGGTGAAGTTGTTCACCAGCATCGACGAGACGAAGATCCAGAACAGATCGCGCATCAGACCGGCCCTCCCACCTCGGTGGTGACGCCGTGGGGCCAGCGCCGCGGCCGCACCGCCTCCGCTTCACGCCCCTTCTTCCACCCCATGGCGAGCAGCACGAAGCCCAGCGTGAAGAAGCCGCCCGGGGGCAGGATCATGATGATCCAGGGCTGGTAGTGGCCGCCGAAGAGCGGGATCCCGAACCAGGACCCGTTGCCGATGATCTCCCGCACCGAGCCCATGATGAGCATGGCGACCATGAAGCCGGACCCCATTCCCACGGCGTCGAGGGTCGAGCGCCACACCGTGTTCTTCGAGGCGAACGCCTCCTGGCGACCCAGGATGATGCAGTTCACGACGATGAGGGGGACGAAGGGGCCGAGCGCCTTCCAGATGTCCGGCACCAGGGCGTGGGTCACCATATCCGCGATGGTCACGAACGTCGCGATGATGAGGATGTACGCGCTGATGCGGACTTCCTTCGGGATGATGCTCTTGAACGTGGACACGAGAACGCTGGAGCCCAGGAGCACGAAGAACGTGGCGATCCCCATCACCACGGCGTTGTCCACGCTCCCGGTCACCGCCAGCGTGGGGCACAGGCCCAGGAGCTGCACCAGGACGGGGTTCTCCCTCCAGATGCCGCGGAGCAGATCCTCCTGGGCGGTGGTCTCTCTCACAGCTCACCTCCCCCCGGGGACGGCACGGCGCCGGCCGCGACGGGCGCCACGCTCGTGGACGTGGTCCTTCCGGCCGAGGTCGTTGCGGACTGCTGTCCCGTGCTGCTCGTGCCCGCGATGGTGGACCAATATGCGTCCACCGGCTTCTGGATGGCCGTGAGGCGGTCGTTGATGATCTTGATGACCGCCCGCGACGAGATTGTGGAACCCGTGATCATGACCACCTCGTTGTGTCCTCCCTTGCCCTGACCTTCCTTCACCCCGATGAGGGGGGTGCTCACGTCGTTGAACTGATCCACGAAGGACGAGTCGGTGGCGATCCTCGCTCCCAGACCCGGGGTCTCCAGGTTGTGCAGCACCTTCATGCCGATGACGTCCCCCTTGGCGGGGTCGTAGCCGAAGATCAGGTCGATGATGTCCTGGAATCCCGGCTCCGCGGCCTCCATGGCCACCCCCACCGGTTGCCCGTTGGGATCATACCCCACATAGACCTTGTCCAGACCGGCCGTGTCCCTGGGCTCGGCGGTGAACTTGCCGTCCTCCAGATAGATGGTCTTGTAGGTCTTGGCTCCCCCCAGCACCTCCGTCACCGCAGCGGCCAGCTCCCGGGCCGCGTTGGCGTCGATGCGTGGCTTCGTGTACTGGAAGGCCACGACGATGGCCATGCCGGCCAGGGCGCCCGCGACGGAGAGCGTCGTCACCAGCCTGACGGAGGAGGCCTCGATCTGACGGGGAGCAGGAGGAGGTCCTTCTCCCGCAGCGTTCCCCGAGGGTTCCTGGGCGTCCCCGGCCATGGGCAGCTCCTGCTCGCTCATGCCGCCGCCTCCTTCCCCGTGCCGAAGAGGCGGGGCTGGGTGGCGCGGTTGATGAACGGCACCAGGGAGTTCATGAGGAGGATGGCGTACATCACCCCCTCGGGAAGGCCTCCCCAGAGGCGGATGACCACCACGAGGGCGCCGATCCCCGCCCCATAGATCCAGGCCCCCCTGGGGGTGCTGGGGGACGTCACCATGTCGGTGGCCATGAACACTGCGCCGAGCATGAGCCCGCCGCTGAAGAGCATGAAGAGCGCGTCGGGCTTGCCGGGCATGAAGATGTGGATGAGCTGCGAGAGCACGGCGACGGTGATGAAGATCGAGATGGGGATGCGCCAGTCGAGGTACTTCTTCAGCGCCAGGTAGCCGCCGCACACCAGGATCACCAGCGACGCGGTCTCGCCCAGCGAGCCGCCGGTGGACCCGAAGATCAGCTTCGCCAGCGCGGTGTGGGCGCCCTCGAACTTCATGAGCCCCAGGGGCGTGGCGCCGGTCATGCTGGACACGACGTGCGGGGTCATGAAGGGGAACGCGAGGTTGTCCCCGCGGAGCGCCCACCAGGAGCCTCCCAGGTCGGGCCAGGTGGTGAGGGCCTGCGGGAAGGCGGCCTGCATGAAGGCGCGCCCCAGGAGCGCCGGGTTGAACACGTTCTGGCCCAGGCCGCCGAAGATCAGCTTGCCCAGGCCGATGGCGAAGACACCTCCGATGAAGGCCATCCAGAGCGGGAGCCCCGCCGGCAGCGTGAGGCCGAGGAGGATTCCGGTGATGGTGGCGGACCCGTCGCGGAGCGTCCTCCCGTGGCCGAGGAACCGCTCGGTGAGGACGCAGGATGCCGTCGTCGTCGCGATGACGAGGACGGCGCTGGGCCCGAAGTACCAGACCGAGGCCAGGATGACGGGGACCAGGCTCCCCACCACCGTCCACATGATGCGGGGAGTGGAGTCCGGACCTTTGATGTGGGGGGAGGCTGTGAGCTCGAAGCGCGGGGTCTCCATCAGGCCACCTTCGCCCCTTCCGCCCCTTCGTCCTCGGTCTTCGGCGGAGGCGGCGGGGCAGCGGCCGCCTGCTTGCGCAGGGCCGACTTGCTGAGGGCGAACATCTGGGAGAGCGGGATGTTGGACGGGCAGACGTAGGAGCACGAGCCGCAGAGCATGCAGTCCTGGAGGTGGTACCGCGTCTGCATCTCGTCGTAGCGCCCCGCCTGCGCCAGCAGGCCGAGCTGAGACGGGTTGAGGAACACCGGACACGCATCCAGACAGTGCCCGCACTTGATGCAGGGGTAAGTCGTCTTGGGCTTCACCTCGCTCGCGGTGAGCACCACGACCCCCGTGGTCCCCTTGGTGATGGGGGTGCGCATGTCGGGCTGCGACGAGCCCATCATCGGCCCACCGAAGACGATCTCCTCGGCGTCGTCGGTGATGCCGCCGCAGAAGTCCAGCACGTCGCCGAGCATGGCGCCCACCGGCACGATGAGGTTCGAGGGGCGTCGGACGCCGGGACCGGTGACGGTGACCACGCGCTCGATGAGCGGGAGCCCGGTCTCGAAGATCTCGGCGATGGTGGCGATGGAGCCGACGTTCTGCACCACGGTGCCCACGTGCATGGGAAGCTTGCCGGAGGGCACCTCACGCCCGGTGACCACGTTGATGAGCATCTTCTCGGCGCCCTGGGGATACTTCACCGTCAGGCCCCGCACCGTCACGTCGAGGTCGGCGGGGATGGTGCGCTGGAGCGCCTCGATGGCGTCCGGCTTGTTCATCTCGACACCGATGACGGCCCGCTTCACCCCCAGGCACTGCATCATGATGCGGATGCCGAAGTGCACGCGCTCCGGGTACTCCACCATGGTGCGGTGATCGGTGGTCAGGTACGGCTCGCACTCGGCCCCGTTGACGAGCAGCCACTCGATGGGCAGCTCCTTGGGCGGCGCGAGCTTCACGTGGGTGGGGAAGGCCGCCCCGCCCAGCCCCACCACCCCACCCTCCTGGACGGCCGCCCGCACCTGGTCGGGTGTCAGGCCGTGCCAGTCCGGGACCAACCTGGGTCGCGGGATCTGCGGGCTGTAGTGCTCGACGTCGATGACCACGGTCTCGACCATGGAGCCGTCGGGATGGGGCCACCATCCGATCTCCGCCACGGTGCCGGCGGCGGACGCGTGGATGGGAACCGAGACGTAGCCGTCCGCCTCCGCGATCTTGTCGCCGCGCTCCACCCGGTCGCCCTTGCGCACGAGACACTTGGCGGGCTTGCCGGCGTGCTGGCGCAGCGGCAGGGCGATGCGCTTGGGAAACGGCATCCTCCGGATGGGAACGTGCTCCGTCAGCCCCTTGGACTCGGGCGGGTGCACGCCGTGCCGGAACGTGTGGCCGAAGAGGTTCAGCACTTCTGCTCCCTTTGTCCGTCGCCCGCGCCCGGACAGGAGGACGGAGGGAAGCCCGAAGACCCGGAAGACGTCCCCGGGACCGTCGGCGCCTCGCCGGCGTGGAGCTTCATCGCCATTCCTCCCCGCCGGGTGGCGGGGGGTCGATCATGATGCACAGCCTGGCGGCTGCTGGCCCACGAACAAGCTATCCAGGGCATTTTGGGGCGGGTGTCGGGAGGAAAAGGGCCCCTGCGGTGGGGATTGTGGCGGCGGCATGGTGGGGAGTTTCCCTACCGTCGCGCGCCCCCCGGGCCGGGCCCCGTGGACCCCTCCCGGACAGGACCCGGATTTGTCCTCATTCCGACCGGCTCTCGTCCGGGTGAGGCGCTCCACCGCCCTGGTTCGCCGGCTCGAGCTGGCCGCGGAGCTCGCCGCCGGCACGCACCTTCGTGTGGACGTTCACGTAGGCCTTTCCGGCTCGGATGGCCGCGATGACCTCCGGCTTCACCGTGACCTTCCCCTGGGCGAGGACGCCGGTGAACCCGATGGACTTCTCGCCGCTCCAGAGGGGCACCATCGGAGGGCCGTCGACGCCCCTGGCGCCCTCGTGGATGTGGGCCGCGGTGGGGTGGTCGAGGTTCTTCACCTCGATCTTGTAGGTGAGCTCGTTCCCGTCGAGGGTCACCGTGGCAGTCCCCGTGGCCTCCGAGTGGAGGGGGGGGACCTCGTTGGCGCCGGAGAGCTGCGCCGTGAACGTGTCGGCCGGAAGGCGGGAGCCCAGGGTCAGGGGGAGCGCGACGAGGGCGAGGTAGAGCAACGAGCGGGGGGGCAGCGTCTTCATCTTCCACTTCCTCCTCTGTTGTGCCGTAGCAACGGTCGATACGGCTGGGAGAGTCCGACACAGACAGGAGCAGGATGGGGCCGTGCCACGCGCCGGATCAAGAGCACCGGCATCGGGGAGTGCGGCCGGGACGGGGATACCGACGCTTCAGCTCCGGCCCGCTGCTCGCCTCACCCCTGCGGCGGAGGCACGCCATGACGCGCGACCCGCCACCTCTCGATGAGACATGGCGGGTCGCCGTTCGCGTCAGGGTCGGCGCGCCCCGTGTGCGCGCCTTCAGGCCTCATCCACCTCCCCGACCGCGGCCGTGATTCCCGTTGCCGTTGTTTCCGTGATTCCCGTTCCCGCGGTTGCCACGAGCCGCGTTCCCGCGGTCCCGGCCCCGGGCGCCGTCACGTCCCTGCCCCCGATCCGCGCGAGGCGTCCTGGGAACGGCGACACGCTCCCTCTCCCCGCGGGGCGATCGGTCCTCGTGTATGACCCGGCGCGGATTCTCCTTGTACACCGTGCGGGGCGGGCGGGCTTCGTAGATCACGCGTCGTTCCCGTCTATTCCACTCGTAGGGGACCACGGGCCGCCTCCGTCCGTCCCGGTCGTACCATCCGTCCCGGTCGTACCGGATCATCGGTCCGGCGTACCCCAGGCCGCCCAGGATGACCACGCCCGCCCGGGCATACCGGTAGGTGTGGAAGAGCCTGTCGCAGGGGACGGCGGGGGGCTGTCGCCACACCGGCACGCCCGGGATCCACTCCCGGCAGTATCCTGCCGGCGGCATGTATGCGCGAGGCACCCAAACAGCCCGTCCACCCACGTAGTAGGCGCTGCGGCGGGCGTTCCACTCGTAGCGATGCGGACGCCATGCGCCGTCGTTCCATTCCCAGTAGAGCTGAACCCCTACGGAGACCTGCGCCGTCGCCGGGCTGGGCGTACCCACCACACCCGCTCCCAACGCAAGCATCAGAACCGCCAGCTGCCGTCTCATCGTTCACCTCCCGTGTCGGCGCCTCCCGAGGCGCGTGTTCGAGAGACGGCGGAAGCAGGGCTCGTGCCAGGTGCCGAAAGCCCTTGAGCGCCAGGCTTTTTCCCTGTCAGGCCAGGAGCGAGTGTCCTCTTCGGAGGACGCTCCGCGAGGGGCCTCGGACACGCGTAGAGCCCGGCGAAGACGATGCGGCCCCGGGGGCCGGAGCCCCCGGGGCCGTGCGAGAATCGGGAGGTGCGACTGCGACGTGGATTCAGCTCCGCCGCGGCACGGGAAGCGTCATCCCTTCGGGTTCAGGATCTTCTCGATGCGGTGATCGGCGGCCTGGAGGTGCCAGAGCGTCTCCCGGTCCGTGGTCTTCGGCACCGCCCGTCGGATGGCGGCCTGGAGCCCCGCCAACTCACCCCGCAGCTCGGACTTCGCGTCCTCGGAGAGCGGGGTCAGCCTGGCCCCGAACCGGGCTCTCGCGGCACTGGCGGCGGCACTCTCCGGAGGCGGGTTCAGCTTGCGGTCGATGAGGCTCAGGTAGTTGTTCTGGAGCGTGCGCCGGTACACGTCGATGACGGGATGCGCCTGGTCCAGCTCGGACCAGATGCCCTTGCGCACGTCGTCCAGGAAGTCGGGGAGCGGATAGGCGTCCCCCGGCCTCGCGGCCAGCGCCTGCTCCTCCAGGAGCCGGTCCATGCGCTGGTCGTTGAGCAGCGAGTTGAGGACGCGGTTCTGGGCGTTGCCGATGCGCTCCACCATGCCCGTGGGCTCGATGCGTGCGGCGATGTCGGGACGGATCAGGTACGTGGGCACCCTGAACACGCTCTCGTTGAGGAAGCGCACGGCCTGCACCTGCATCGCTCGCGAAAGGGGTACGTAGACGGGGCCCTTCTGGCTCCCCGACTTGTACCAGACGGTGCCGCCGCCGACGACATTGGTGGTGTGCGTCGCCTCGGTGGTCCATTGCCCCACCGTGCGGTCGTAGAGAGCCTCGAGAAGGCTGTTGTCCTCCTCGGGCCGGGTGCCCGCCTCCACCACGTACTGCATGACGCGCTCGATGTTCTTGAAGCCCAGGGCGGTGGACTTCACCGGATCCGCGTCACCCACGGCCTCGCTCTGGGTGCCGAAGTTGCCGAACTCGTTGCGGACGCTGAACCGGTACCACGGGACGGAGTCCTGCCACTCGATCCACTTCTCCAGCGTGGGCCGCTCCTCCTGCGGGGTGGTGGCGCCGGGGATGGGCTTGTAGCCCCACATGATGGTGTATTTGTCCCACGGGCCGATGCGCGGAATCATGTCCGCCAGGGCGATGTGGTCCGAAGGCTGGGCCACGTAGTTCATGCGCGAGTAGTCCATGATGCTCGGGCTGCTCCCCATCTTGTGCACCCACGTGGCGCTGCGGACGCTGTCGGCCGGATACATCGAGCTGCCGATCTGGTCGTGCTGGAGCCCGATGGTGTGGCCTATCTCGTGGGCCACGCCGAACTCCAGGAGGCGGCCCATGAGGGAATCGGGCAGCGGGATGTGCCGCGCCCGCGCATCCACCTGCGACGCCTGGGCGAAGTACCAGAACTGCATCAGCTCGATGAGGTTGTGGAAGATGCGCACCGAGCCGTTGAGGATCTCACCGGTGCGGGGATCGCTGACGTGGGGCCCCACGGAGTTCTCCACCGTGGAGGGGAGCCAGCGGATCATGGTGTGGCGGATGTCTTCCATGGACCAGTTGGGATCGTCCTTCGGCGGATCCTTCGCCACGATGGCGTCCTTGAAGCCCGCCGCCTCGAAGGCCGGTTGCCAGTCCTCGATGGCCTTCCGGATCCACGGCTTCCACTTCTCGGGGGTGCCCGGGTCCACGTAGTAGACCAGGGGCTTCTTCGGGATGCACAGGTCGCCCACCATCTTGTCCGAGCACTCGAGGCGCCAGCGCGCGATGTACTGTCGGGGGACCGCGACCTGCTGGTGGCTGCCGAAGTCCACCGTGCGGACGGTGAAGAAGCCGGTGCGCTGGTCGGCCCAGCGGATGGGCATGGGGTCCTCGGGAAGCTTGATCATGCTCCAGTGCGCCAGCACGCTCTGTGCCTCCTGGCCGCCCCGCCCTCCCCTCCCGGCCGGGGTCGCGCCTCCGCGTCCACCGGCGGACGAGGGCGTCCCGGTCTGGGTCGCCTCGATCTCCACGTTCTCGGGGAACGCCACCACGCGCTCGATGAACGAGCGGTTGGCGTCGATGTTGCCGTCGATGGCCGCCATCTCGGGGACGTGCGTGGTGAAGAGCTTGGTCACGTCCACCACCGCGGCGCTGTCGGGGCCGAAGGCCGCGATGTCGAAGGTCGCCACGATGGGCGGGTAGTTGGACTCCTCCACCGATCGGTAGACGGAGAGCGAGCTGTCCGCGGTGATGGCGAAGGAGGGGGAGCGCAGCACGATCTTGTCGCCGTGGCGGTCCCAACGGAGCGAGCGCTCCATGAACTGGTCGCCGCCGTACTCGCCGAAGCCGCCCCCGCTGCGGTTGGGGTTCGACTGCGCCGCGGCCGCGCGGTCGTAGCGGCCCACCACCAGCATGTCCTTCCCGAGCTCGTGCGTGGGGATCTCGAAGTAGAGCTTGTCGCCCACCTCATGGGTGATGAAGAGCCCGCGGCTCGTCTTCGCGTCCGCGGGGATCACCTCGTGGTACGGACGGGGTCCCCGGGCCTGGGGGGTCGCCTGACCACCGGAGCGACCGCCCATGCGGCCCCCGGCCCGGCCGGGCGTGGTCTGGCTCGGTGCGCCGCCCCGGGCCGGGGCCGACGCAGGGGGAGTGGGCGCGGGCGCGGGAGCGGGCGGTGCCCCGGGGGACGGTGACGAGCCGCCGCACCCGAAGAGCAGCGCCGTCGCGAGCGAGCAAACGATGCGGTGTGACATG
>JAJDNC010000147.1 GCA_022340865.1 Gemmatimonadota bacterium | reverse complement strand
CCGGAGTCGAACAGCGGCAGGATGTTGGGGTGCTGCAGGTTCGCCGTCGTCCTGATCTCGGCCAGGAAGCGCTCGGCGCCGATGACGGCGGCCAGCTCGGGTCTCAGCACCTTGAGCGCGACCTTGCGGTCGTGCTTCAGGTCGTGGGCCAGGTAGACCGTCGCCATGCCGCCCTCACCGAGGTGCCGCTCGATGCGGTAGCGGTCCGCGACGGCGGTGGACAGGCGTTCGGTGGCGGAAGACATAGCCGCACGGTAGGAAGAAGAACGATTAGCATCAACCGTCTTCAGGCCGGTGGGTCTTCGCTCCAGCACCGGCTCGGGACCCGGCAGGCCCTCGCTTCCGGCTGTGTTCAGCGTCTACGGCGCGGCGTCCCGACCTTCCCCTACATCCCCCCCAACGCCTGCACCGGGTCCACCGCCGTCGCCCTCCGTGCCGGCACCAGACACGCCAGAAGCCCCACCACCCCCAACACCACCACCACGGCGGTGATCACCCGTGGATCCGTCGCCCGCACGTCGAAGAGGAGCGACTGCACCAATCGCGTGAGCAGGAGCGAGACCGCCAATCCCACGACGAGGCCCAGGCCGGTGACCCGGAGTCCCTGTCCCACGACGCTCCGGAACACGTCCCGGGGGGCACTCCCCATGGCCACCCGGATGCCGATCTCGCGGGTACGCTGCGTCACGGAGTAGGCCAGCGCGCCGTAGATCCCAACAACCGCCAGGAAGAGCGCCACCACGGCGAACACACCCAGGAGCACCAGAGGCACCTTCCGCGAGCGGAGGGAGTCGTCGATGCGCGCCTGCATGGTCTCGACCCCGTACAGCGGCAGCTCGGGATCGATGCTCACCAGCACTTTGCGCACGGCCGGCGTCACTCCCGCCGGATCCGTCGACGAGCGCACCACCAGGGACATGTAGCCGATGGGACGCTGCCGGGTCGGGAAGAAGTACGCGCCCACGTGCTCGCCGGCCGGCGCGGTGAGGTCGTTGTCCTTGGTGGTGGCCACGACCCCGATGATGGTGGCTGCGTTCTCCGCGGGCACGCTGTCGGCGCCGGGGGCCTGGCCGAAGACCAGCCGCGAGCCTATGGCGCTCTTGTTCGGCCAGTACCGGTCGGCCAGCCACTTGTCGATGATCACCACGTTGGGCACGTCGGGGCCGTCGCTCTCCTTGAAGGTGCGCCCTTCGAGGAGCTTGATGCCCATGGTGGCGAAGTAGTCGGTGCCCACCACCGACCGCCGTGGGGACAGCACGGACTCACCGGGTGAAGGGACGTATCCCTCCGGGAACGCGACGCTGTTGGAGTTGTTCCCCGAGAAGGGGAGCTGGCTCGTCACCGAGGCATCGGTGACGCCGGGGATGGCTCGCACCTCCCGGAGCAGCTCGTCGGTGAACTGCCTGCGCGAGGTGCCGTCGGGGTACTTCGACGACGGCAACGAGAGGAATGCGCTGAGCACCCCCTGCGGATCGAAGCCGGGACTCACCGAGAGCGCCGCCCGGAAGCTCACGAGCATGAGCCCCGCTCCGATGAGGAGCACGAACGCCAGCGCGACCTGCCCGGCCACCAGGCCGTTCCTGACGAACACGGCACGGTGCCCGGCGGTGCCTCCCCGCCCCCCCGAGCGGAACACCGGAGACAGGTCGCCGCGCATGATCTGCGCCATGGGGATCGACCCGAACACCAGGCCGGCACCCACCGCCAGCACCAGGGTGAAGAGGAGCACCGTACCGTCGATCCCGATCTGGGTCCCCCTGGGAAGGTCGGCGGCGCCCAGCCCCATGAGCGCCTTCAGGCCCAACGCGCCCAGACCCATGCCCAACGCGCCCCCCACCACACCCATCACCACGGCCTCGGTGAGGACCTGGCGCGCCACCCGGCCACGGGGCGCCCCCAGGGCCAGCCGGGTGGCCAGCTCCCCCACCCGGGTCTGAGCCCGCGCCAGCATGAGGTTGGCGATGTTCACGCAGCCGATGAGGAGCACCAGCCCCACCCCCGCCCACAGCATATACAGGACCGGCGCCGCGTCCCGCACCAGATCCTGCTTGGTGGGCACCACCACGGTGTGGTACCCCGCGTCCTCCAGGAGCTGGCGGGCATTCGGCACCGGCCACTCGTCGATGAGGTGGTTGTTGAGCGCCTTGTTCTGGGCCACGGCCTGCGCGACGGTGGCACCGGGCGCCAGGCGCGCGATCATCGAGAAGTTGTTGGAGTGCCAATTCTCCAGGTTGTGGTCCCGAGGAGTGAACGGGATGGGCAGGAAGAAGCGCACGCTGCTGTTGGTGGGCATGCGGAAGTCCTTGGGCAGGATCCCCACGATCGTGTAGGGCCGGCCGTCCACGCGCAGGTCCTTGCCGAGAACGTCGGAAGCGGCTCCGAAGTGCTCCCGCCAGTATGCGTCGGTGAGGACGACCTCCTGAGCGTGGCCTTCCTGGTCCTCTTCTTCGGTGAACGTCCTGCCCCGGGCCGCCCGCACCCCGAGGAGGGGAAAGAACGACGCGCTGACGCGCATCGTGGACACGCGCTCGGTGTTGCCCGCCTCCCCCACCGTGCTTCCCCACCCCTGGTACAGCGCGACGCTCTGGAACGCCGGGATGTGCTCCCGGCGCTGGAAGAAGTCCACGGTGCCGTCGGAGCCGCGCGGTGATCCGGCGCCGGGGTAGCTGTTGAAGACGGTCACCAGCCGGTCCGGGTTCTTGAAGGGGAGCGGCTCCAGGAGCACCGTGTGGATCACGCTGAAGATGGCCACGTTGGCCCCCAGGCAGATGGCCAGGGTGAGCAGCACCGTGGCGCTGAACGTCTTCTCCTTCCAGAGGAGCTTCAGGGCATAGCGGACGTCGCGGAGGAGCTCTTCCATGGCGTGATCTCGGAAATCGCTTGGAGGGCGGGGTGGAGCATACCGGGCCTGCAGGGCAGTCACCAGGTACCGACGAGCGGGAGGACGCCGAGGTTTCGGGAATCGCGCACCCGGCTGGCCACGCATGGGCGTGGCCGGTATCGTCCCCCTCGGCTCCCGCCGGGCGAGGCCGCGCCCGGCTCCGTCCCGGATCCCGACCTTCCCGCCGGTGACCGACGTCCACAGCGACTCGAACAGGAAGACCCCATGAGCACCGACGTCTCCACCCTGGAGCCCTGGCAGTGGCCGGAGGAGCACTGGCGCCGTCTGGTGAACCAGGCGCGTGCGGGCCGACCCCTGCGTCCCGCGCGCTGGAAGGACGGTGCCCGCTGCGCCGTGGCGCTCTCCTTCGACTCCGACCACGAGACCAACGAGCTGCGCGACGGCGGCACCTCCATCGGCCGCATGGCCTGGGGGGAGTATGGCGCCCGCCGGGGCGTGCCGAAGATCCTGGAGATCCTCGCCCGCCACGACGTGCACGCCACCTTCTTCGTGCCCGGAGTGTCGGCCCTGCTCCACCCGGACGAGCAGCGCCGCGTGGTCGGCGAAGGACACGAGGTGGCCCTGCACGGGTGGATCCACGAGCTGAACTCGGTGCTCCCCTACGAGGCCGAGCGCGACCTCATGCTGCGAAGCGCCGACACCCTCGAGAAGCTCGCGGGAAGGCGTCCGGTGGGGCTGCGCACGCCGTCGTGGGATCTCAGCCCCCACACGTTGCGCATCGAGCGGGAGATGGGGCTCGAGTACGACTCCTCGCTGATGGCCGACGTGGACTGTTACGAGATCCTCCTGGAGGGCGAGCCCACGGGCATCG
Organism: Gemmatimonadota bacterium; assembly: GCA_022340865.1. GTDB lineage: Bacteria > Gemmatimonadota > Gemmatimonadetes > Longimicrobiales > Gaopeijiaceae > SZUA-318. Next base: position 3,838 of record JAJDNC010000147.1, on the reverse strand, counting down.
TGGAGCTCCCTGTGGAGTGGATCCGCGACGACGCCGTCTACTTCGGCATGCATCGCTTCCAGGCGCTCCGGCCACAGATGCCTCCGGAGGCCGTCTTCGACGTGTTCCGCCGGGAGCTCGAAGGAGCGTGGGAGGAGGGCGGCATCTTCCAGCTCACCATGCATCCGCACTACTCCGGGTATCGGTCGCGAATCTGGATCCTCGAGGAGCTCATCCGCCTGGCCGAGGGGATGGGCGAGGTATGGTTCGCCACCCACGCCGAGGTGGCGGCGTGGGCGAGGGACCACGCGGAGTAGACGCGCGAAGCCCCGCGACGCTCACGCGCCGCGGGGCTCCGGGACCCGATGGGCTCGGCTGGGCCTTACAGCTTGATGACGTTCTCCGCCGCCGGGCCCTTGGTGCCCTGCGTGATGGTGAACTCCACCCGGTCACCCTCCGCGAGGCTGCGGAAGCCCTCGGCCTGGATGGCCGTGTGGTGAACGAAGCAGTCCTTGCCTCCGTCCTCGGGGGTGATGAAGCCGAAACCCTTCTGATCGTTGAACCACTTCACGGTTCCTACGGTACGCATCATCCCACTCCTGTTGCGTACTGGCCTTCGGTCGGAGCGTTCGGATGATCCGTACCTGCCGACTGCAGACCCGCGTGGTCAAACCCCCACGCTGGGTACGTGGCGACGTGCCACAAGGTCAACAAAGTCGCTGCATAATGGCCCCCCGTCAATCTTCTCGTTCCCGAGGCTCCGGCGGCGGTGTCGGAGGGGCCCGCCCGGCCTCCGCGGGGAGCGTTGACCGCGGGTCCCGGAGGGACCAAGATCGACCCATGGAGACGCACGCTCTCAAGCGCTCGCCGACCGCCCTTCTGCTGGTGGTGACGGCGAGTTGCGCCACCCCTCGTCCCGTCCGCGTCGCCCCGCTCAACGACGAGCCGCTGCCCTCGGGGATGTACGAGCTCACGGCACAAGTCACCTACCGTGACGACACGCAGCAGGAGCTCCACAGCACCCACGCCAGCTACGGCTCCACCCTCTATGTGACGTACGACGGGAAGACGGAGCTCTACGACGGCAGCCGGGAGTGCATGGATTACGCCGACCTGCCCGCCCAGGGGAAAGGGCGCGACCAGCGGCCGATTCCCGGCCACTCCTTCGAGTGCGGAGATCGCAGCTGGTATCTGTGGGTCGACGACGGCAGGGTCGTGGGCCGCCTGTCGGCCCACGTCACGGAGATGGTGCGGAGCCGGATCCTCTGCCTCGAGTGGTCGTTCGACGGCGGCCGCCAGAACTGCCAGAAGTGGGGCAGGCGGGTCGACCCGCGCTGGACGACGGTGTCCGGCGTCGTGGAGGTGCGCAAGATCAGCCAGCAGTAGGGCGACGCGCCTCTCCTTCGGTGCCACCGGCCACACCCGGAACCCCGAACCGCGCCCGCGCCGCCTCGACCTCGGCGCGCACGAGACACCGTTCCTCGTGGTCGTTCACCAGACCCATGGCCTGGAAGAACGCGTAGACTGTGGTGGGTCCCACGAAGCGCCATCCGCGCTTCTTCAGATCCCGGGAGAGCGCCGCCGCCTCCGGCGGGATGGGCATCTCCCGGATGACTGACTCCGTGAGGTGTCTCGGCCGGGTCGCCGGGTCCGGCTCGTACCTCCACACGTGGGCCGCCAGGGAACCCACCTCGTCCACGAGCCGGCACGCCGCCTGCGCGTTGGCGATGGTCGCCTCGATCTTGCCCCGATGGCGCACGATTCCCGCGTCCCCGAGGAGCCGGGCCACGTGCCTCGGCCCGAACCGCGCCACCTTCTCGAAGTCGAATCCGGCGAAGGCCCGCCGGAACGCCTCCCTCTTGCGCAGGATCGTGAGCCAGGAGAGTCCGGCCTGGAATCCTTCCAGACAGATCTTCTCGAAGAGCCTGCGGTCGTCGGCCACCGGAAAGCCCCATTCCCGGTCGTGGTATGCGACGTAGTCGTCGGGGGCGGTCCGCACCCAGAAACAGCGCCGTTCCGGCTCCGCCGTCGCCGACGTCATGTCAGCGCAGCGCGGCGAGGTGGTTCGGCATCAGGACACCCAGGGACATCACCATCTTCACCCCCTCTTCCACCGTGAAGTCGGTCTGCACCACGTCCGAGGCCGGCACGACCTGCAGGAAGCCCGTGGTGGGGTTGGGGGTGGTGGGCACGAACACGGTGTTCCACACGGAGCCGTCGGGGCGCGTGAGCGTCGAGGTGACGAAGCCGACGGCGCGCATCCCCGGGTGCGGGAACTCCACGAACACCACCGACTGGAAGGCGCGTGCGCCGGGACCCTGGAAGGCGGACACGACCTGCTTGGAGATACGGTAGACGACCTTGACGAAGGGGACCCGGAGCAGGACCGCCTCGCCCAGACCGAGGACCCGACGACCCGCGACGTGGGTGGCCACCTCGCCGAGGAGGTAGACGACCGACAGCAGGATCGCCAACGACAGCGCGCCTTTCCACACCCAGGGCCAGGCGGCCAGCGCCGGGTCGATGATCGGCAGCAGGATCCCCGCGGTGAAGAGGAACAGGAAGCGCAGGGCGTACACGGTCACCGCCACCGGCACCAGCACGACGAGCCCCGATGTCATGCGCGTCCGAACCCTTCGGGCCACGCGCCCGCGTCCACCGTCCTTGGGAGTCATTGGATTCAACCGTTGGAAGTCGTCATACCCGCGCGTCTACATCTCGAGTCGCGCCGTGACATCAAGCTAACGCGCGTCCCCATGCGCGTCGCCCGCGATGCGCCGGAGCACGGAGCACCCAGGCCGGGTCTTTCCCGCCTGATTCTACAAGCGTAGTCTGTCTCTCGGTCCTCTCCCTGCCAGGCCATCACGAAGGGGCCCCGGCGCTCCCGTCATCGACCGCGCGACGGGGATTCCCAAGACCCGAACCGGAGCCGGAGCATGTCCCGCTCAGCCGCCGCGGCCCTGACGGCCGCCCTCTTCCTCGCTGCACTCTCCTCCGCCGGCGCATCCGCCCAGGGCACCCGCTTCCTGGGGGACCCCACCGTGAGCGCGGACCAGATCGCCTTCGTCCACGCCAACGACATATGGGTCGTGGGGCGTGAGGGCGGCCAGGCGCGTCGACTCACCAGCTTCCCCGGAGCGGAGACCGCGCCGGCCTTCAGCCCCGACGGTCGCTGGATCGCCTTCAGTGGCCAGTACGGGGGCAACGTGGACGTCTACGTCGTGCCGTCCGAGGGAGGCCAGCCTCAACGTCTCACCTGGCACCCCGGGGCCGACGTGGTCCAGGGTTGGACCCCGGACGGTCGGATCATCTTCGAATCCGGGCGCGCGGGGGTGCCGACGCGGGTGTGGCAGTTCTACACCTTTCCGCGCGCCGGCGGGTACCCGAAGATGCTCCCGGTGCATCAGGCGTTCCTCGGCGGGATGAGCGACGACGGCGCCATGCTCGCGTACCAGGAGATCCAGTACTGGGATCCCGAGTTCCGGAACTACCGGGGCGGCCAGGCCCAGCCCGTTCGCGTGGTGAACCTCGAGACGCTGGATCTCCAGACGCCGCCCTGGCAGGGTGAGCGGCAGATGGACCCCGTCTGGATGGACGGCGTCGTCTACTACATCTCCGAGCGGGACTATGCGGCCAACGTCTGGTCGTACGACCCGCGCACGAAGCAGGAGAAGCAGCTCACCTTCCACAGCGACTTCGACGTGAAGGGAGTGGGCGCGGGTCACGGCATCGTGGTCTACGAGCAGGCGGGTTATCTGCACATCCTCGACCCGAAGACCGGCCAGGACCGGCAGATCGTCGTCCAGGCGGGGGCGGACCAGAACTGGGCCAGCCCGCGCTGGGAGGACGTCCCCTCGGG
>JAJDNC010000144.1 GCA_022340865.1 Gemmatimonadota bacterium | reverse complement strand
ATGCCCGAATGGCAGTTCCCGCACGCGGGCATCTTGGCCACGGTGTCGCTGTAACCCAGGAAGCTGTCCGCGGCGGTGGGTGGTTGAGTGAAGAGCGGCTTTGCGACGAGCACGTCCTTGGTGTCGGTACAGCTCGTCAGGGTCATGGCCAGCGCGGTTGCCGCGAGCAGCGCCGTCGCTCGAAGGGACGGCATGGAACCCTCCAATCCTCGAATTGCCGAATTTCAGCGTGGGTCAGCCAGGAGGGTCCCGTATGGGGGCAGGCCACCACGTGCGTATGCACATGAAGTCTCGACCCGTCCCCAGGGAGTCGCAGTAGTACTTTCGTTTAGAGAACAGTAGTACTTTCGTTCAAATCCCCGTGGGGAATCCCCCTACACGGAGCATCCGTAGGATTGCGGAGAAGAAAAAGAGCCCGGGTCGGGGTCTTCGCTACTCTCCCGGTCCTCCTCCACTACGTCTGTCGACCTTTCCGTCCGCGGCGTGCTTGTGGGCCCCCGCCAGCTCCGCATCCACCCGGGCGCGCACGGCCTTGAGCTCCGCGTCCATCTCGATCCGCGGGATGCCGTGCAGCATCCAGTCGGGAGCCGGTGCCCCCTCGAGGTAGTGGTCGAAGAACTCCTGCATGCGCATGGCGTAGTCGCGCTGGTTGACCGGCCTGGCCAGCCCGTGGTTCTCCCCCACGTAGGTGAGGAGGATGACCTTCTTGCCGGCGTTGCGGAGATCGTTGAACCAGGTGATGCCCTGGTTGAAGTCCACGGCGCCGTCCTTGTCGTCGGACAGGATGACGAGCGGGGTGGTCACGTTCTTGGTGTGGAAGGCTGGCGAGTTCCGCACGTAGGCGTCCCAGTTGTCCAGGAAGCTCCCCTTGAAGCGGCCCTGGCTGGACTCGAAGATCTGGGCGTCGCCGATCCCCGCGTTCCAGTAGACCGACCCGTACATGCTCACCATGTCGGTGAGGGGGGCGCCCGCCACCGCCGCGGCGAAGATATGGGTCTGCGTCACCAGGAAGGCGGTCTGATAGCCGCCCCACGAGTGGCCGTGGAGGCCCACCTTCGTGGAGTCGACGATGCCCGTGGCGATGGCCGCCTTCACCGCCGGCACCACGCACCACACCGCCGACATCCCCGGATCGTTCACCCGGTAGACGATGTCCGGCAGGAGGACGGCGTACCCGCGGCTGGTGTACACGCTGAGGTCCGGCGCACGGGTGTCGCTGGGCAGCACGTAGTCGTGCAGCTCCTGCGAGCGCTTCTCGTAGATCTCCACGAGGAGCGGGTACTTCTTGCCCGGCTCGTAGTCCGCCGGGAGGATGAGCGCCCCCTGGAGGGAGTCGCCTTTGGCGCTGACGTAGTCGATGAGATGACTGCCGCTGGACCACGCGAACTCGCTCTGCTGCGGATCGGCGTCGGTGAGGCGCGTGCCCCCCGAGAAGTCGGACTTCGCCAGGTACCAGTCGGGGTACGCGTTGAACGTCTGACGGGAGTAGAGCACCACGTCGGCGTCCTTCGCCTTCATGAAGCTGAAGTACGCGTCGTCCCACATGAGGCGCGTCGCGCCGCCCTTGCCGGCGTCCACCCGGGACAGGCCCTCCTTCTTCGTCCACTCGCCGTAGGTCTGGAAGTAGAGCGGCTTGGAGAGATCGATCCCCTTCTCGTCGCGGGGGACCATCACGCGTCGTTGATAGTGGACCCGCGTGGCCCGTCCGTTCCGCGTGAGGTTCAGCGCGGGCGCGCCGGTGGCGGACACCTTCCAGACGTCCCATCCGTCGGAGAGCAGCACCCAGGCACCGTCCTTCGACCACCCCACCACGGGCTCGGGCGGCTTCACGAGGTCGTTGTGATCGTCCTTCACGTTGGCGAAGGTCACCGGCATCCCGGCCGTCAGGTTCCGTACCTTCCCGGTGGCCATGTCGATGAGGTGCCAATTGGCGTCCATGCCCCAGAAAAGGAGCCGAGATCCGTCGGCGGACGGCACCACCCGCGTGATCACCTTGCGTACGGGGCGGCGCTCCTGGCCTGTCCGCAGGTCGATGGTGTAGATGTCCACGAAGGCGCGACCCGTGATGCTCTCGTCCCGCTGGTACGGCTCGTTCCCCAGGGAGTACGCGTACCGGTCGTGCGGGGCGATGGACACGTTGCGAAGGGAGTCGTTGGCCAGACGGATCACCCGGTTCTCGCCGAGCCGGTATTCCGCCAGATAGCTGTAGTGCTCGTCCTGTTGCTGCTGCACGATCTGTTGCGATTGCAGGCGCGGATCGTCCCAGTGCCACAGGATGAGCGAGGGGAGGTCCTCGTCCGTGGGTGCCGCCGTTCTGGGCTGGTTCTGTCTTCCGCCCATGCCCGGGGCGCCGGGCTTGATGAGAGACTGCAGGTCCGTGCCCCGCTCGTGCCCCCGCGGTGCCGGCTCGGGCGCCTCCTTCAGCCCGAAGTACAGGGTGCCCAGGTCCTCGGACCAGCTGGGCCCACGGTCGGGGCTCACCACCATGCCCGCCGGCGCGTCGCTCCGGCCGGTCAGATCCAGAACGGTCTTCTTCGGGCCGCCGGCGCCGAAGCCCGTGAAGGCGACCACGTCCACGGTGGTGTCGCGTCCCGCGGTGTCGGCCATGACGCGCAGGGCGGCGAGGGCAAGGCCGCTGTCCGCCCACGCCAGATGGCGGTAGACCGCCCGGGAGCCGTCCAAGGCGTCCACCACGTTGGTGTCGAGATCGCGCACCTGCACCCCGTCGCCGACGTGGTCCGCCGTCTCCACGGTGTAGGCCAGGTACCGGCCGTCGTGGTCGAAGCCGAACTCGCTCACGGAGCCGACGTTCTGGATCGACCCGTCGGCGAGGTCATAGAGGAGCAGGTCCGACGAGTTGGTCCGCACCGCCGGCGCCCCACCACTTCCCCCCGCCCCACCTCGGCCACCACGACCGCCTGCCGCCCCGGTGGCTCCCCCGCCGGCGGCGCCCGAGGGCTCCGTGAGCAGGGCCAGCCAGTGGGGATGATCCCCCTGGAACGCGAAGCGGCGGATGCGGTCGAAGTCTCTCTTCTTGCCCGTGGCGAGATCCACCAGGGCGACCTTGGACTCGGCCGGCCGCCGTGACGTGCGCGCACGCGCTGTCTCCTCCTTCGTTGGCTGCACGCGGAAGACGGCCCACTTCGAGTCGCCCGAGATGGTGACCAGAGCGGGTCCCCCGAAACGCCTGCCCCCGCGCCCCCCGGCCGACGCGTCGCCCACGGGGAAGCGCCACTCGGTCGTGTCGTGGGTCGCGCGGATCACCACCGTCGCGTCGCCGTCGTTGGGTGCCAGCTCGTATGCCAGCCACTTGCCGTCGGGCGAGACCGTCGGACCACGAATCGACTTCCAGGCACGCAGGTCGGCGATGGACATCTGCCTGGTGCCGGGCTCCGTGGTCCTCGCATCCTGTGCGCGGGCGGCGACGGGAACGCACAGCGCGCAGACGACGACTGTGGCGAGCAGCGCGCCGGGCATTGACGATGAGCGGGCGTTCATGGACTTCTCCCCCCGGATATGGGCGGCGGACGTGCGATCCGGGCGAATGTAGATCGTGCGTGCGCCGGCGGCGAGCGAGGTCCTCCGGGGGGCGGCGCAGCGCCATTTCCCCGGCCTGACGCGCATCCGGAAACGACTTCGCGGCCGTAGACGCGGCGCAGCGGCCCATGTCACGCATCACCATCCGGCCTATATTCCCGTTGCGCCAACGCCCCAATTCCAGAGGAATCTCATGAATAGAAGCTTCGTCACCCCCCTGGCCGTCAGCGCCGCTCTGGCCCTGGTGGCCGCGGGGTGCAGTCAGTCGAAGGCGCCGCAGCAGAGTGCAGCGGCTAGCACCACCTCGGGCCCCGTGTTCGACGTCTCGCTGCTGGACACGGCCGTCAGCCCCTGCGTCGACTTCAACAAGTTCGTCAACGAGAAGTGGGTGGCGGCCAACCCCATCCCCCCCGACCGCACGAGGTGGGGCTCGTTCGATGCGCTGACCGAGAAGAGCCTCAACGACCAGCACACCATCGTCCTCAAGGCCGATTCGGACGCGGATCAGGCCACGCCCGGCTCCATCGAGCAGAAGATCGGCTACCTGTTCCGCGCCGGCATGGACTCGGCGACCATCGACAAGCTCGGCTTCGATCCCATCAAGCCCAAGCTGCAGTCGATCGCGGCGATCAACACGCCGGCCGACGTGGTCACCTGGTTGGACAACTCGTTCGCCAACGGTGATCAGCAGGTGTTCAGCTTCGGATCGAGCGCGGACTACAAAGACGCCAAGATGCAGATCGCGTTCATGTTCCAGTCCGGCCTGGGCCTGCCGACCCCCGACTACTACAGCAAGGCCGAGTACAAGGACCTGCGCGACCAGTACAAGACGCACATCGCGAAGCTCTTCGAGCTGACGGGTGTCAGCGCACCCGACGCGGCCAAGAAGGCGGACGCGGTGCTGGCCTTCGAGACGTCGCTGGCTGCGCACTCCCTGGTTCCGGTGCAGATGCGCGAGCCCGAGAACCAGTACCACTTCGTGACCGTGGCCGAAGCCAACAAGATCACGCCCCACTTCAACTGGGCTACGTTCTTCAAGGCCCAGGGCGTGGACGTCGGCAAGGGCTTCTCGCTGTCGCAGCCGAAGTTCTTCGCCCAGATGGACCACATGCTGGCCACGACACCGGTGGATGCCTGGAAGGACTACCTGTCGTACCACGTCATCGCCGACGGGGCGCCGTACCTGTCCCAGGCGTTCCAGGACGAGGCCTTCGCGTTCAACGGCCAGACTCTCGCCGGACAGCCCGAGCAGGAGCCGCGGTGGAAGCGTGTGCTCCACACCGTCAACCGCGGCATGGGACAGGCCCTCGGTCAGCTCTACGTGGCCCAGTACTTCCCGCCGGAGGCCAAGGCCCGCGCGGAGGAGCTCGTCACCAACGTCCGCAACGCCCTCAAGGAGCACATCGAGAACGTCGACTGGATGAGCAACGCCACCAGGCAGAAGGCGCTGGCGAAGTGGGACAAGTTCCTCCCCAAGATCGGCTACCCGGACAAGTGGCGGGACTGGTCGGGCCTGACCATCACGCCGGACAACTACTACGGCGACGTCATGGCAGCGGCGAAGTTCAACTACGAGTACAACATCAACAAGATCGGCAAGCCCACCGACCGCCACGAGTGGGGAATGACGCCGCAGACGGTCAACGCCTACTACAATCCCAGCGACAACACGATCAACTTCCCGGCCGCGATCCTGCAGCCGCCGTTCTTCTACGCCAACGGCGACGACGCCATCAACTACGGCGGCATCGGCGCGGTCATCGGACACGAGTCGAGCCACGGCTTCGACGACGAGGGGAGCCAGTTCGACGGGAACGGCAACAACGTCGACTGGTGGACCAAGGCCGACCGCGCAGCCTTCATGGCACGAGCGGAGAAGCTGGTCAAGCAGTTCGACTCCTACGTGCCGCTGCCGGACCATCCGGACAAGCACGTCAACGGGCAGCTCACGCTGGGCGAGAACATCGCGGACCTGGGCGGCCTCAACGTGGCGTATACTGCTTTGCAGACGGCGCTCAAGGCCCATCCCGAGGAGGCCACCGAGAAGATCGACGGCTACACCGAGGACCAGCGCTTCTTCCTCAACTGGGCGCGGGTATGGCGCGGTAGCATCCGCGAGAAGGCTCAGCTCCTGAGGCTGAACACCGACCCGCACTCGCCGTCCCAGTTCCGGGCCATCGGCGCGCCCTCGGACATGCCGGCCTTCGCACAGGCGTTCGGGTGCAAGGCGGGTGACCCGATGGTGCGGCCGGCCGATGAGCGGGTGAAGATCTGGTAGGACGCGCCGGGGAGACGGTTGCGTCTCTCCGATCCCCCTGGGCCCACCCACGAGGCGGCGCCGCAGCCAGCGGTGCCGCCTCGTCCATTCCGCCTACGGGTCGACCGGCATCGTGTGCGAAGGTGATGCGGCCAGGCTCCGCAGGGAGTCGACGCCCCCCCCACTGCCCATCGCCCGCCGGCCGAGTGGGTCGTATCTTGGCGGTCCCTCACACACGCTCCGAGAGTCGTCCCGTGTCCAGAATCCCAAGCAGTCCTCGCCGGACGGCGCACACGCGCCTCCATCGGGTCCTCGTTCAGGTGCCCCTGGCCGCATGTCTCGTCGCCCTGGCCACCTTGTCGCCCCCCGCCGAAGCGCAGACTCCGGCGCCCCCCGGCCCGGCCCTCGCGGCACGCGCCGACTCGGGAGCCGAGAAGGTGCTCACCGTGGACGACTACTCGCGCTGGAGGATCGTCGAGGACCAGAGCATCTCCAGCGACGGGAAGTGGGTGACGTGGGTCTACCGCCACACCAACGTCGCGCAGCGCGACGAGAAGCCCGAGCTGCACGTCCTGAACCTCGCGACGAACCAGAACGTGGTGGTCGCAAATGCACACCAGGGCGAGTTCTCACCCGACGCGCGCTGGATCGCGTACGAGGTCGACTCCCTGCCCCCGCACGGCGGCCGCGCCGGTCGGAGGGGAGGCGCGGAGGCGCCTGGAGCCCCTGAAGCGGGAGGCCGGGGGAACGGCCGGGGGCCCACGACGCTGCACCGGATGGAGATCCGCAACCTGGCCACCGGGAAGACCTGGACGTGGCACGACATGCAGTCGGCCGTCTTCGCCCACACGTCGAAGTTCGCGCTGCTGCGGAACCGGCCGGCACCGCGCGGCCGCGGCTTCGGGCGTGGCGGTTTCGGTGGCTTCGGCAGGGGCGGGGGTGGTTCCCAGCCTTCCAGCCACGGCACGGACGCCATCCTCGTCGACCTGGCCACCGGGCGGACCCAGCTTCTGGGGAGCGTAGGCGACGCCTCGTTCAACCGCACCGGCGACATGCTCGCCTATACCGTGAACGCGACGGTGCCCGACGGGAACGGCCTCTTCGTCATCGATCTCGCCACCGGGAGCACCCGGGCGCTGGACAACGACCCGCGCATCTACGGCCAGTTGGCATGGAACGACGCCGGCACGGGTGTAGCCGTGCTCAAGGGCAAAGAGGTGCCCAGGATGCTGGAGCGCGACAACGAGCTCGTCGTGGTGCCGAACGTGCGCGCCGCCATCGCGAGCCCGGCTCTCGCTCCCGCGACCCTCGACACGACGGCGGCAGGCTTCCCCAGGGGATGGGTGATCAGCGACCGAGCGCCCCTCACCTGGAGCCAGGACGGGGCGCGCGTGTTCCTGGGGGCCATGCCGCAGACGCCGGCGGCGGATACGACGCGCGTCGAGGCCACGGACTCAACGGCCGACGTGGACGTCTGGCGTACCGACGACCGCTACATCCAGTCGGCGCAGATGATCCGCGCCAGGCAGGACCGCAATTTCTCGTACCGCGAGGCGTTCGACGTCGCCCAGGGCAAGTACGTGGCGCTCACCGACTCGACCATGCGCGACATCCAGATCTCCGTGGACGGCCGGTGGGGAGTGGGGACCGACGCGCGGCCGTACATCTCCGATTGGAAGCCCGCGGCCGCCGACTTCTACCGCGTGAACACGGCCACCGGCGAGCGTACGCCGATGTTCAAGGACCAGCTGACGCGGGGTGCCGCGTTCGGCATCTCCCCCGACGGCAAGAAGTTCCTGTACTGGAAGGACGACAAGTTCCAGGCGTACGACCTCGACTCGGGCACCACGACCACCCTGGGAGCCGGCGCGCCCAGCTTCGTGGACACGACTTACGACCACCCGGGCCCCAAGCCACCGTGGGGGGTGGAAGGCTACACCAGCGACGGCAGGAGCGTCATCGTCGAGGACAGGTACGACTTGTGGACGCTACCCCTCGACGGGCGTGGGTCGGCGCACGACATGACCGACGGGTTCGGGGCGAAGAACCGCGTCAAGCTCAGCCTGGTGCGGCCGGAGCCCATCGATCCCCTGGCGAGCCCGCAGGTGCGCACGGGCCAGCTCTGGGACCTCTCGAAGATGGTGACGCTGTCGGCGTTCGGCGACCTGACCAAGAAGGCCGGCTTCTACCGGCTGTCGAAGGGACGGCTCAGCGAGGTCGTGTACGACGACGCGATGTACGACAGGCCCACCAAGGCCGCCCACGCCGACGAGTTCCTGTTCACCCGCCAGACGTTCGAGGAGTCCCCGGACCTTCGCGTGTCGGGGCCGGACTTCGCCAAGGCGAAGCGGATCACCGACTCCAACCCGCAGCAGGCGGAGTACCGGTGGGGTCACGACAAGCTGTTCGACTTCACCGACCGGTACGGGCACAAGCTCCAGGGGCTGCTCTGGCTCCCCGACGACTACAAGGCAGGCCAGAAGCGCCCGATGCTCGTGACGTTCTACGAGAAGAACTCGCAGATCCTCAATCGTTATCCCATGCCGGAGCTGTTGGTCAGCATGGGCCGGCCGGCCATCGAAGCCGTGAGCCGCGGCTACATCGTGATGATCCCCGACATCTACTACAACACGGGCTCGTCACACAACGACCAGCTGGACTGCGTGGAGTCCGCCACGCGGAAGGTCATCGAGATGGGCTACGCCGACGCGAAGCACATCGGCTTGCACGGCCACAGCTACGCCGGCGAGGGCGCGGCGTACATCGGCACCCGGTCGCGGCTCTTCGCGGCGGTGGGTGAGGGCTCGGGGGTCACCGATCTGTACACGGACTTCAACCAGGAGTGGGGCTGGTCGTACCAGGTCAGCGGCGGCTCCGGACAGAACGGCAACCAGTACTACATCTACGGCCAGGGTCGTTGGGGCTTCTCGCCGTGGCAGAAGCCGGACGTCTACCACGACGAGTCGGCGCTGACGCACGTGCCCGAGGTGACGCAACCGTTCCTCATCCTCCACGGCACCGCCGACCCGACGGTGAGCTTCATCGAGAGCCTGAACTTCTACAACGCCCTGCGCTTCAACGGGAAGACCGCCTTCCTGCTGGCGTATCCGGGCGAAGGGCACCACCTGAGCAAGCTCGGGAACCGGAAGGACTTCACGACCCGGTTCTTCCAGTTCTTCGATCACTACCTCATGGGTGCGCCGGCACCGAAGTGGATGACCGACGGGGTGCCGTTCCTCAAGAAGGCGGTGCTGGACAACCCCGGACCGGACAAGCCGTGGCCGGACAAGAGATAGCGGGCCGCTGAAAGCGGGGGAGCCACCCCACCCGGGGACGGGGCTCCCGCTGCCCGAGCGACGAGCGGGTCGCGAAGCATGCGATCCGATGCGGGCTCCGGGTGGGACACCACCCGGAGCCCGAGTCGCGTCTCAGGAGCCAGCGACGAGGGACTGCACGCCCGCCTTGCCGGCGGCGGAGACGTCGAAGTGAAGCCACATGCCCAGCACCGCGTGACCCGCCATGTAGCAGATCATCGCGTAATTCCCGGCCTTGGAGGCCGTGAAGTGGAGGGTCTGGCTCTTGCCCGGGTTGATCCCGGCGGCCGCCGAGTGGGGCGTGGTCACGGCGCCCTTGAACACAGGAGGCAGCGTCGGGGTCGCCGAGTAGCCGCCCACCTTGTCGACGATCCCCAGGGTGTGCGCCATCGCCGAATCGGCGTTCGTGAAGGTCAGGGTGACCTTGGCGCCCTCCGGGACGGTGATGATGATGTTGCCGTGGGTGCCGCCGTTGAAGTTCCAGTGGTTGAGGACGGGCGTGAGGCCTGCGGTGATGGTCATCCGCACGCTGTTCGTGGCCTTGTCGTAGTGGAACCAATCGGGCGTGGTCATGGGCGCCGACGAGGCGTCGGTGTCCGCCGCCTGGGTGGCGGGCTGCTGCGCCGTGGGCGTGTTGGCGGGCTGCGCCGCCGCCTGGCTGGACTGCATCTGGCTGCTGGAGGGCTTACCGCCTCCGCAGGCCGCAAGGGCCACCGTCAGGACAGCCGGGAGGATCCAATACCGTTTCATCGGTCGTTCCTTGTCTCGGTTCGTGTACACGGACCATGCGAAGATCGGTCGGATCACGCGGGATCGCCGACCTGACCTTCGCCGCTCTTTCTGTTCGAGCGTCTCAAGGACCCCCACGGTTGTCGCGGCTCTACCGCCCGTCGGGGACATCCGCTCACCGTCTCCGCCCCTGAAGCCGTTGCGTGTAGCCGGCGGGGGCGAGCTGTGAGGCGGGGTCGCGCACATCCACGGAGGCGGCACGAACCGTGGTTTGACACCCGTGGTCGCGGCGTCGAAGTTCCAGGCCGCAGCGACCTTCCCGATGAAGTCTGCGCCGCGCGCGCCCATCGACGCGTCGGGGCAGCCACATGCCCACATCCCCAGGGTCGCCATGGAGTTCCTGAACTTCCTCCTCATCCTCTGGGCCGCATGGCTCCTCTGGCGTCGGCCGGAGCATGAGCGCTTCGCCTTCCGGCTGCTGGTGATCAGCTGCGTGCTCATGGCGCTCCTGTTCCTCATCGGCACCCACGGATCCCTGGTGCCGGGGTTGAACCTCTGATGGCGCTCTCCGAAGACCGGCTGCGCGCCATCCTGGCCTGGGTCGTCATCGTGTTGTTGGGCGGCCCCATCACGACGGCCGTGCTGCTCGGCGTGCTCAACGGGGATTCCCCGTGCATCCTGTGCTGGGCCGAGCGGACCGGTATGATCCTCATCGCGCTCGTGGGGCTCTTCGTGATCCGCTACGGGCCCAGGCCCCGCTACCTCGGCATGGCGGTCCTCCTGGGCTTGTGGGGCACGTTCATGGCCATCCGCCACTCGTCGCTCCACCTCGCTCGCGACGTCGGCCAGGGGTTCAGCACCACCATCCTCGGCGTCCACACCTACGTCTGGGCGTGGGTCATCTACGCGACGGTGCTCCTGGCAATCGGTGTGCTGCTCCTGTTCGTGCGCCGGCTGGCACCGGAGGAGGGGATCCGCGAGCCGGGCCGGGCCGGGCGCTTCGCGACCGGGCTGTTCATCGTCGTGGTGGCCGCCAACGCGCTCCAGGCATTCGCTTCGACTGGACCTCCACCCTACATCGGCCAGGGCGATCCCGTCCGCCTCTCCCTCAATCCGCGGCACTGGGTGTGGTCCCTCGAGGAGCTACAGCCGCCCCGGATCTCGCTGCGCGGGGCATGGGCCATACCGGCTCCGGATCCGGGGACGGCGGATCCCGACCCGGCGCACGGGCCCCTGGCGGACCTGCCGACGCTGCCGGTGAGCGGCTGGGAGCGGATCGGCGTGCCTCTCGAGGGACACCTGAGCGGCCTGGCCCGGGACTCGGCGACCGGTCGATACCTCGCGGTCACCGACCGCTGGGGCGTCTACCTCCTGGACGGCACGCTCTCCCACGTGGTGCATCGCGTCGTCCTGGACCCGGGCTTCAGCGTCGACCTGACGCCCCTCGCCGGTGCGGCGTTCCTCGGCGGTGACACCGTGGGCATCCTGTGCACGAACAAGAGCTACGCGCTCCTGATGCCCGACCCGCAAGCGCAGGAGCGCGCCGAGTGGCGCCATTTCCTGTCCACGGATGGCCAGATGAAGGAGCTGGGGCTCGGTCGCTTCCAGACCGTGCGTGCCCACCAGATGTACGTCATGTCCCTCGCCTTCGACCCGTCGGCTCGGGAGCTCGTCACCCTCAGCGTGCCCAACCCCCGACACCGGCAACTGGTGGTGTCGCGGTTCGCCCGGAGGGACATGGTGCTCTCCTCCGAGTTC
The DNA here is from genome assembly GCA_022340865.1 of Gemmatimonadota bacterium. GTDB lineage: Bacteria > Gemmatimonadota > Gemmatimonadetes > Longimicrobiales > Gaopeijiaceae > SZUA-318. The sequence goes on along the minus strand of JAJDNC010000144.1, from coordinate 16,649 downwards.
CGCCCGAGCCTGGCGGTCGGATTGACGCTCGCCGGCCCGGGGCGCGGCCTGGCCGACTACCTCGTCACCGGTGCCACGGTGGCCGACGGACGTCTCTATGCCGTCAGCGCCGCCTACTCCACGCTTCTGGTCCTCGACCTGCAGAGGCGGGAGGTTGTCGCCGCCTACGCGTTGCCCGGTCTCGCGCACCCGGTGGGCCTGGCGGCGCGCGGCCCGGAGCTGCTCGTGGCCCAGGCGGACGGCCGCATCGCCGTGGTGGAGCGGCCGGAGCCCTGAGCACCGGTTGTTCATGCTCCTGAGGCTCTTCGAGCCTTTGAAGGATGACGCCTCGAATCTCGGTCCTCTGGGTCCCGGGTGTGGCGTTCAGCCAAGCTATGGCCGCTGAACTGCAGGCAACCTAGTTTGCGCGTAGTATGTTGCATCACAGAAGGCGCGCCCCGGCCCTCTCGCGGTTTACGCGGCTTGCCAGAGGCCGTCCTGGAGTCAGATCACCTGCGAAACCAAGGGCCGTACACGAATGCCCTCGCGGACTCGGGGCACTGCGACGTTCTGCGAGAGGAACTACTGATCAGACGTTGGGCGAATTCTTTCTTCCGAATCGTTCTTTCGGGACTTTACGCAATTCTGGTAACGTGGACGACACCGATGGCGGATCTATCCACTCAAGCCAATGCTGCTTTGGCCAGACGATGTGGTGACGAAGCGGACGGCATGCACGTCCGGACGGCGGGATCGATGGTACCACAAGGACGAAGAGTCCGGTGTTTGGTTAGCCTGGAGGGCGCAGGACAAGGCCTCCCGAAACGGAGTGAGAGGCGACGACCTGTCAGCAGAGCAGTGCGCCAGTTTACCCTCTGAATCGTTACGCAGAGAATGATTTCAGAAGCTTCCCTTCAGATCCCACTCGACGGGTGGGTGCGGGTGCCGACCGAAGCGTACGTATGGACTAACGACGCGGGAGACCAGATGTCTCTGCACTACTTCGCGATGCCTCCGGATCTCCCGGCTCCGCTCTCGGACATCACGACTATTCGGCAATTCTGCCGGCAGCAGTTGGGGGAAGGGGGCGCCATCGTGGAAGTCGAGGCCGTGACTCTGGGGAGGTGCTCTGCGTTGAGCACGATCCTGAAGATGAGCCAGGAGCCTGCGGGGATGACATACGTTGCCGCGCTGACTATCCCTTTCGCGGAGTGCAGCTTCGTGGCAAAGGTCGTATGTCCCGAGATTGGCGTCACGGGTATGCGAGACGCCGTAGTCGCGGAAATGCTCGACGCTTGGGAGATGCAAGACTGGTTCGCAGATCCGTACCTACCCGACTACCGGAATCCGGTGCTTCGCAACCGCTCGGATGATACCGAGTGGGATGCCACATTCCCTGACCATCCGCTGAGTCGCGCACGCAGGCACTTGAAGGAGATGGCGGCGATGACTCTGTCTTCCGAGGTCGAGGCGCTTGCACCTTTCCCTGGCCCGCTTCGTCGTCCCTCGATCCCCCGGTAGATGTTCCCAATGAGTCCTTGCAATTGTGCAGCCGAGGCGGCCTGAGGGCGGGACGCCCCCCCCTCAGTTCATCCCGCTCCCCGGCTCTCCGGCACCCTTGAGCTGTCGCGCCAGGAACCGGTCGTACACGTGGTACTCCAGCTCGTAGCTCTCGAGGTTGTACGCGGCGCCGTGGCGGCCCGGCGGGTAGATGCGCACGTCCGCGTCGTGCCCCGCGTTGGTGAGCGCGGTGAGGAACTGCATGGTGTTTCGGGGATGGACGTTGTCGTCCATCATCGAGTGCACGACCAGCAGCTTGCCCTTGATCTTGTCGGCGTTCTCGACGGCCGAGCTCGACTTGTACCCCTCCAGGTTGTCGCCGAGCAAGCCCATGTAGCGCTCGGTGTAGATGGAATCGTAGAGCCGCCAGTCCGTGACCGCCGAGTTGGCGATCCCCACGGAGAAGACGTTGGGGTACATCTCCAGGGTGTAGAGGGTGCTGTACCCGCCGTAGCTCGTCCCCATGATGCCGATGCGCGCGGGATCGACCCAGCTCCTGGTCTCCAGGTACTTCGCCGCCTCGGCGAAGTCGTGGCTCTCCCACTTGCCCAGGTGCCTGTAGACGATCTTCTCGAAGGCGCTGCCGTAGTTGTTGCTGCCCCGATTGTTGAGCCCCACCACCACGTACCCCTGCTGGGCGAGCCACTGGTCCCACCCGCTGGTGCCGAACTCGTCGTACACCTGCTGGGAGCCCGGGCCGCCGTAGATCGCGAAGACCACCGGATACTGCTTCGTCGAGTCGAACGGGACGGGCATGACCAGTGAGCCGTCGAGCTTCTGCCCGTCCGAGGTCGTGAAGCCGAAGAGCACGGTGGGTGAATAGGCGTGGGTCTGGAGCCACTCCGTCGTACGGGTGTTGTCACCCAGCACCTTGATCATCTCCTTGCCCGTGGCGTACAGGGCCACCCTGCGGGGCGTGCTCACCGACGACCAGGAGTCGATGTAGTAGGCGGTGCTGGGCGACATGTCGATGGTGTGCCTGCCCTGGTCCGTGGTGAGACGGCGCTCCTGCGAGCCGTCGAAGCGCACCTCGTAGAGCTGACGCTGGAGCGGCGAGGCCTCCGTCGACGTGTAGTAGAGAACCTTGTGCCTGGCATCGGTGCCCTCGATGCGGGTGACGCTCCACTTCCCGTGCGTCACCTGGTTCAGCAGCTTCCCCGAATAGTCGTACCGGTAGATGTGCTGCCACCCGTCCCGGTCCGAGATCCAGAAGAACTCGTGGGTTCCGGCGGGAAACGAGATCATGTCCTGCACCCCGGCGTAGAAGTCGTACACGTCGATCCAGGTGTCCGACTTCTGCGTCAGCACAAGGCGCTTGCCTCCGGTGGTCACGTCGAAGAAGTAGACGCGCATCTCGTTCTGGGGCCGGTTCAGCGTGAGCACCGCGAGGGTGTCGGGCTCGCTGGTCCAGTAGATGCGCGGTACGTAGTAGTCGCCGCTCAGCCCCGGATCGAGCCACACCTTCTTGCCCGTGTGGACGTCCACGACGCCGATCTTGACCGTGGGGTTCGAGTCGCCGGGCTGGGGAATGCGGATCTTCGTGTAGTCGGGATGCGCGCCGGCGAAATCGGTGAACTGGTCCACGGGCTCGGCGCTCGCATCGACCTGCCAGTAGGCGATATGCCGCGAATCCGGAGACCAGCTCCACGCCTGCGCCATGCCGAACTCCTCCTCGTACACCCAGTCGAAGTGGCCGTTGTAGCGGGTGGCCGTGGCGTCGTGGGTAAGCTGGGTCTCTTGGCGTCCCGACATGCTGTACACGAACATGTTGCCGTCACGCTCGTAGCCGAGCATCGCGCCGTCGGGCGACAGCTCACCGGTGCGCGCGCCCTTCGCCGCCAGGCGGAGGGAGTGGTCGTCGAGGGAGTAGACGTAGAAGTCCGCGGTGCCGGAGCGCCGGTATAGGGGATTGAAGTCGGCCTGGAACACCAGGTGCCTCGAGTCGTGCGCCCACTGGAACGAGCGGTAGCTGAAGGCGCGGTCGGTTCCCGGGAAGGTCATTCCCTTCGCGTCGAAGAGAAGCGTGTCCCTGCCCGTCGCGGGATCGAAGGCCCGGATCTCCTGGCCGCCCGAGGGGTCCCGCGCGATGTACGAGTATCGGGCGCCGCCGTCGATCCAGTTCACGTCCGTGGGGCCCCTGCCCCCCGAGAGCACGGAGCCGGCGCGGAGCGCGTCGTCGAGGCTCCCGAACGTGGACTTCTGCTGAGCTCCGACGAAGACCGGGACGGCCACGAGGAGCCCCGTGAGCATCACAACCGAACGCTTCAAGCGCATTGCACGACTCAACGGATGAAGGTCATGGGGGCCGTCCCCGGTGCCCGGCGGACCGCAAGTGACACCCCGGAGGACGGCGCAGTCACGCATGGATCATACCGCGGCCCGGCGCGGTGATCCATCGACAGGTATGGCGCGACCGGTCGGAGCTCGCGGCGGTAAAGGAAGCCACCGGCCGGAGCCCGCCCCTGCGCCGTAACCGACAGGTACCCGGGGCGGCGGCGGAGACGGTCGGTCCACGGTCCGTCCGCCGTCGCAGCGATGAGCTTCAGGGAGTCCGGGAGTCTGGGCCCCGGCGGCATGAGCCGCGGGAACGGGGATCGTTCACGCCCATGGGCGGCCCACGTCCAGCCGGGATCTGGAGCAGCGCCGAGCAGGGCCGCACGGAGGGCCCCATGCAGCCGCGGGCTCTCAGCCCGAGGTGCCCTGGAGCATCTGCGTCAGCGCGGGGATCAGCCCCATCGTTCGCGCGTACACGGCGATCTGTCCCCGGTGATACGATTCGTGCTCGACGGCGAAATGGAGCACCGCGAAGCGCGTCACCGGCTGACCGAAGATTCCGGGCATCGCATCGAGCATCGCACCGGGGCCCACGGATCGCAGTGTCTTCTCGATCTCGGCGCCGGAGCTCTGAAGCAGCTTCATCAGAGCCGCGTGCCCGTCGGTCGGCTTCCCTCCGGAGGCGTACTCGGCATATAGCTGGTCCGGTGGCTTCCGCGTCAGATCCCCGTCTGTCCGAGCGGACTCTCCCGCGAATGCAAGCCCCGCGTCGACGATGTGCACGATCAGCTCCCCGACGGACCGGCTTTCCGGCGCCGGGCGGTGGTCGAGGCGATCCGCGGGGATGTTCCCGAGCTCCGCAACGGTCAGGTCGCGGCAGGTCTTCCACGCGCCCAGCAGCTCCTCGAAGAGCGTCTCACGGTCCGACATCGGATCTCTCCTTCCCGAGTGGTTTATCGTCGACATGCGGTTGCGAGCGTCACGAAATGCTGGCCCAACACGGCCCAGGCCGGTATCATGGGCCGGTCTCGCCCCCAGATACCGCTGGCCGACCCTCCCGCTCAGCAGGCAATGGATCGACTCCGAATCAGGCGATTCGTCGACGAGTTGAGGCGCCGCCGCGTCTTCCGTGTCCTCCTCGTGTACCTGGCCGTCTCCTACGGACTGGCCCAGGTCGCGGATCTCCTCATGCCCGCGCTCGAACTGCCGAGCTGGACGGTGACGTTCGTCGTGGTGTTGCTCCTCCTGGGCCTGCCCATCACCGTGGTGCTGGCGTGGGCCTTCGACATCACCCCCGAGGGGATCGAGCGTACGCTCCCGCTCTCCGGTGAGATCCCCACAGTGGAGGGTGCCCAGCGGGCGGCGGCGATCGCTGCTCCGCCGGCGGCTCCGCCCGACAACACCTCCCCCGCGCGTCCTGCGGCCGTGGTCGAGCAGGGAGTCGAGCGAGCCTCGGATTCCTCCGGCTCCGGTCCCACGCAACTCATGGTGCTTCCTTTCAGGATGTTGAAGGAGGACCCGGAGACGGAGTTCCTCGCCTCGAGCCTCCCGGACGCCATCACCTGTTCCCTCGCCGGCCTGCGTTCGCTGGTCGTGCGCTCCAGCATCGCCGGGACCCGCTTCGCCGGCGGCACGCCGGACCTGTCCTCCATCGCCGACCGCGGTGTAGATGCCGTGCTCATGGGTACGCTGCTGCGGATCGGCACCCAGCTGCGGCTCACGGTCCAGCTCGCGCACGTGCCCGACGGCACGATGCTGTGGTCGGAGGTGACCGTGGTCGACCTGGGTGACCTGTTCGCACTGCAGGACGAGCTCACTCGACGGGTTCTGGATTCCCTCTCGGTCTCGCTCTCGGCGAGCGAGCGTATGCAGCTCCGTCGCGACGCGCCGGGCAGCGCCCATGCGTACGAGCTCTTCCTTCGCGCCAACCACCTGAGCCATCAGACCGGCCGCTGGGACGAGGCGCGACAGCTCTACCTGCAGTCGCTTCACATCGACGCCGCGTATGCGCCCGCGTGGGCCTACCTCGGTCGGTGCTACCGGCTCATCGCGAAGTGGTCGCCCGATGCTTCGGTTCACGAAGCCATGCAGGCCGAGGCGGAGGCCTCGTTCCAGCACGCGTTCGAGCTCAACCCGGACCTGCCCGTCGGCCATCGTTTCTTCGCCCAGTTGGAGGTCGAGCTCGGGCGGGCGCCCTCGTCGATGGTACGGCTCATCCAATCCCTTCGGCACAGCGATGCCGATCCCGACCTCTTCGCGGGCCTGGTGCACTCGTGCCGCTTCGCGGGGCTGCTCAGGGAGTCCGCGTCGGCCCATCTGCGGGCGCGGCGCCTGGACGGGTCCATCCCGACCACCGCAGGTCACACGTTCTTCATGCTCGGCCGCTACGACGGCGCCGCGTCGGAGGCCTGGGGCGACATCGGCTACCTGGCACCCATCGCCCTGACCATGATCGGACGCAAGGCCGACGCGATCCGGGTGCTGCGCGAGGGCGAGACACGCGCCGCGGCCACGACGGCCAGACATCATCTCGCGTCTCTGCAGGCGATCCTGACCGGAGACTCCCGCCGCGCCCTGAGCGAGGCCATCGATTCCCTCGAGATCGTGCGTGACCCGGAGGGCCGGTTCTACGCCGCCCGCCACATCGCCCACCTCGGCGAGGGGGAGAAAGCCCTGGAGATCATCCGGGGCGTCCTCGAGATGGGCTACTGCTGTGCCCACCAGCTGCAACACGACCCGTGGCTGGCGTCGGTGCGCGCCGAGCCCGGCTTCGCGGAGGCAGCCGAGCGTGCCGACGCGGCCCTCCGGGAGGCCACGGCCCAGTTCAAGGCGGCCGGCGGCCCGGAGGTCGTGGGCCCCGTTGCCGTAGCCGCCTGAGCCCACCCCTCCGCAGCTCGCCCGCCGGACTCCGTCACGCATCGTTCTTGGTTCCCGCCTCGGGCTTGGAGACGATGCTTCGTGGTCCCTTCACCCACGATGCCGGGGGCGTCACGGGAAGCGGGCACGGCCCTACTGTGCCGCACGGGTCGTTGAACCTGTCCGGCGTGATCCAGCTCGCGTTCTGCTCGAATTCGAGGTAGTCGATGAGCTGCAGGTTGTGCGCGGTCACGGACTCCGCGTAGTTCGACTCGGAGAAGAGGACCCCTGCCTGATCTTCGGTGAACCAGACCCAGAAAAGAGAGGTCACGCCTCCTCCACGCGGCAGCTCGCAGTCGATCAGGTGCAGCACCTCGCCCGGTGCGAGTCCGAACTGGGGATTGCCGGTGATGGATGCTGCTACGCCGCCTCCGAAGGCGTCGATGGCGGCCTTCACCCAGTCCCGGACGGGGAGGGCGATTCCATCCAGCCTGGGGTAGCAGCAGGCCGCGGTCCAGACCCCGTCCTTGGCGTAGTACTGCGGCAAATCCGTGTAGCTCGTGGTGAGACAGCAGTCCTGCCGGTCGTAGTAGGTGCTCTTGCCGGGGTCGGGCCCGAGCCCCACGAAGATGCTCTGCTGGTGGCCATGGCTGTACCAGTAGAACACGACCGTGTAGTAGGGAATGAAGTCGGTGCCTATGGTCATTCCCAGAATGAAGGTCTGGTCCGTCCACTCCGGCAGAGTGACGCCGGTCGGGGCGGGCAGGAAGCCGGGGATGAGCGTTTGCAGATCCTGCACGGTGCAGCTCGAGGGCGCGGAGAGCGGGTCGGCCATGACGCTCTGGATGTCGTTCTGGGTAACCAGAGGGTTGCTGAAGGCCGCGGGAGACGTAGCCGGGGTCCCGTTCCGCACGGCGTCCAGCACCGCGGAGAGCGCCGCCGGTGACTGCCCCAGGCTCGTGAACGTGGGGATGTGGGCGAAGTAGTACGAGCCGAGGATCGGCAGCAGCCCCGTGTTCCGCGAATCGAAGGTGAAGACCCGGAAGAGCGCTCCGTTGTCCTCACGGAACGAGTACCAGCTTCCGTGCGCCGGGATCTGGGGGTCGGGCGGCGCGGGAAGGACCCAGTGGTCGCACTGTTTGCCGGTGATCGCCCAGCTGTTGCCGTACCGTGCTTGTGCCAGGAAGTCCGTCGCGGGCACCTGGAGCGTGGTGGCGAACGGACCCTGGAAGCTCCAGTCGGGCTGGCCGGGGGTGCCCTCCAGCCAGTACCACCCTGTCCCGTTGACGAACAAGAGCCGGAACACGGTCAGGTCCTGCGTCAGGTACAGGTCGACCATCATGGCCCCCGCATCCGCGTCGCAGGCGACGTTCGCTATGACGAGCTGCTTGTAGTTCTCCAGCGGAGAATCGGCGTCGCCGTAGGGTGTGAGCAGAACCTGGGCTTCCCAGGATGCGGGAAGGAGCGGTGGGGATCCGGGGTCGTTGGACCGCATCCGCTCGACGAGCTCGGCCCCGGTGGGCAGGGTGAAGCCGGACATGACGTCTCCATTGGCACGATGGGAACGGGAGGGTGGTTAGGAGGCGATGCGTCCCACGATATGGGAGCGATCACAGGATGCACCGGCCCACGAGCGGGAGCAAGGATTGTCTTCGAAGCCCCATCGCCCCTCGAGCGCCGACACCTCGGCGTGGGGATCCGGATCGGTACTCCGGTCCGGAGTCGCAGATGAGCTTCTCCACGGTGTCTCCCGCTGCCAGGCCCTTCACGGACTGGACGCTCGATTGGCAATGTGGCCAACAGGACCGCCGCGGCGCAGGGTAAAGGCCACCGACGGCGCAGCTTGACACGCGCGAGCATGGCCCCCATACGTGTCCACAGGCGTCCCCCCTCGCCCCGTCGCTCGTGTCCCCTGCGGCAATGGACCGATCGGTGATCGCCCTTCTGCCTCGAGGCTCATCCGATGCGTGTCAGGGACCTGTGGTGGGTGCCGTGCCTGCTGACGATTATCAACAGCGCGTTGGCGCAAAGGCGGGCGTCCGGGTGACGTCGTAGCGTCGCCGTCGAGGACCGACCTCACCCGAGCAACGCGCGCTCGACCCGGGGGGGCTTCCCATGAGCTCGACCGAAGAGAGCCCGGACGCAGGACGGGCCGAAGGGCACTCCGCCTCCCATCGTCCGGGCGACCCCGAACGCATCGGCCCCTACCACCTGCTCGAGGTCCTGGGCGAGGGTGGCATGGGCATCGTCTACCTGGCGGAGCAGAGGGAACCGGTGCACCGCCGTGTGGCGCTCAAGATCATCAAGCTGGGGATGGATACCCACGAGGTGGTGCGGCGCTTCGAGTCCGAGCGTCAGGCGCTGGCGGTCATGGACCACCCCAACATCGCCCTGGTCCTCGACGGCGGCGCGACGGAGACCGGCCGGCCGTACTTCGTGATGGAGCTCGTACGGGGGGTCCCCATCACCAGCTATGCGGACACGCACAAGCTGTCCACCGAAGAGCGGCTCCGGTTGTTCCGCGACGTCTGTGCCGCGGTCCAGCACGCGCATCAGAAGGGCGTCATCCACCGGGACCTGAAGCCGTCCAACGTGCTGGTCACCGTGCAGGAGTCCAAGCCGCTGGTGAAGGTCATCGACTTCGGCGTGGCGAAGGCCGTGGGGCAGGGATTCACGGACCAGACCCTGGTCACGCGGATCGGGCAGATGATCGGCACGCCGGAGTACATGAGCCCCGAGCAGGCCGAGATGACGGAGCTCGACGTGGACACGCGGACGGACGTCTATTCGCTGGGCGTCATGCTCTACGAGCTCATGGTCGGGGCCCTCCCCTTCGATCTCGCCACCCGGCCGGAGCACGCCATCCCCCACGCTTTGCGTGAGCGGGATACGCCGCGGCCGAGCACACGCCTCACCAGCCTGGGGAAGCAGCAGACGGTGGTGGCCCAGCGGCGCCGCACGACGGCGGACGCCCTGCGGCGCCGGCTCAAGGGGGACCTGGACTGGATCATCCTGATGGCCATGGACAAGGACCGCACGCGCCGGTACGACACCGCCAACGGCCTGTCCCTGGACGTGGCGCGGCATCTGGCGAACGAGCCGGTCCTGGCCAGGCCTCCCAGCACCCGATATCGCCTCTGGAAGTTCGCGCAGCGGCACCAGGCCGGGATGGCGGCGTCCGCCATCGCCATAGCCGCCATCGTCATGGGCGGGGCGGCGGCGACGATGGGATTCGTCCGGGCCCGGAGGGCCCAGGCGGCGGCAGAGAAGGCCCAGGCGGCGGCCGTACGGGAGGCGGAGACGGCGCAGCAGACGTCGAACCTCCTCACCGGTCTGTTCACCGTGAACAACCCTAGCGAGGCCCGCGGCAACACCATCACGGCCCGGGAGATCCTGGACCGTGGCGCAGATCGGATCAACACACAGCTGACCAACCAGCCCGTGGTACAGGGACGTATGATGCGTGTCATCGGCGAGGTCTACACCAACCTGGGTCTGTACGACCGCGCCCGGCCGCTTCTCCAGAAGGCGGTGGCTTTGCACCGGACGGCCGATAGCGACGGAGAGCTGGCCCTCAGCCTGGGACAGCTGGGCGAGTTGGACGGCTTGCGGGGGGACTACGAGGACGGAGAGCACGAGCTGGAGGAGGCCCGTGCCCTGGGTACCAGGCTCTATGGCGCCAATGACATACGCGTTGCGGGATTCACCGCCAAGCTCGGCGCGATATACCTGAGGAGCCACCACCCCGACGATGCCGTGCCCTACCTGCGAGAGGCTCTGGGCGTCTACCGCGGAACGCAGGGCGCAGACAGCGCGGAAATCGCTACGGAGCTGAGCAATCTGGGCGGAGCGTTCTTTCAAAAGCAGCAGCTCGACAGCGCCGAGGTCTACTACAGGCAAAGTCTGGACATACAAAGTCTGGACATACGGAGGAAGCTTCTGCCCCCGGACGATCCACTAACCGGCTCGAATTGGAACAACCTGGGCGCCGTTTACTACCTGGAGAACAAGTACGCCGAGGCGAAGGATGCGTACGAGCGTGCGAAGCCCATCATCGAGAAGGTGTATGGGCCCGATCATCCCAAGACCGCCGCTCTTCTGACCAATCTCGGGGAGATCTACTGGCATGAGAAGCGCTACGCGGACGCGGAGCGCCTCCTCCTGCGGGACCTGCAGATCAAGAGGAGGACTCTCGCCCCGGACGCGCCGGACATGGCCACGCCCTTGTACGACCTCGCCAACGTCTACCGGGACGAGGGCCGCTACCAGGCGGCGGACTCACTCTACCGTCGCGCCATCCGGATCCGGGAGAAGGTGGGCCCGGACAACCCGGCCCTCATCGAATCCCTCACCGACTACGCCGAGATGCTGGAGCGCATGGGCCGCCCGGCCGAGGCGAAGGCCATGCGGGCGCGTGCCGAGAAGATCCGCTCGGCGAACGCGGCGGCGCGGTGACCTCCGTCGTAGGGTGGCCCGCGCCGCCGGTGCCGTGGCGTCCGCGTGTTCGCCTAGTTGACGATGATCTCCGGGTCGATGACGATCGTGGCCGTCGGGCATACGATCGTGAGCCGGTAGCGGTAGGTGATGGTGTCCGCGTCAGCTTTCACCGGGATCGACTGGGTGCGCCGGTACCAGGTGTAGGAGGCGCTGTCGAAGGGCCAGAGCGAATCGACGACGGGGGACAGCGTGGTCGGCATCGAGTCGCTCGCCGGTGTCAGATTCCAGGTGAGCGTGTCACTCCTGTTGGTATTGACCCGCCACGGACGGACTCTCACACCCATTCCGACAGCTGTATCGCAGCTCACGTTCACGTTGACGTGACCAGGGGGCGGCGGGGCCTCGGCGGTGCCTGTTGCGCCCGTTGTCCCTGGTGGCCCGTTGGACGGCGTCTTTGTTCCCTGACAGGCGGCCACAGCCACCACGGATACCGCGAGAAGAATGAACGGGAAGCGCTTCATGGTGTCACCTCGCTCCAGAAGTGGGGGGGCTTCGGCGGGTGCTGCGTGGAACATGCGGGTGGTCGGCGCCACCGATCAAGGAGAACGTTCTGGCGGGCTACCCGCGGAGCGGGATCATGAGCGGCGTTCCGGAGGCCCTGTCGGCAGCGCTGGCACCGGAGTTCGAGATCCTCCGGCCCCTGGGTACCGGGCGCTTCGGCATCGTGTACCTGGCGCGGGAGACGGCACTGCGGCGACTCGTGGCGGTCAAGGTGCCCAGGCCCGAGCTGGCAGGGGACACGGTCGTCCATCGTCGCTTCGAGCGGGAGGCCCAGGCGGCGGCGCGGCTCATCCACCCCAACATCGCGGCGATCCACCGGGTGGGCCGGTTGCCCGACGAGACACCCTATCTGGTGATGGCCTACGTCAAGGGCCCGACCCTGGAGGACGCCCTGAAGGCCGAAGGGCCGCTGCCGCAGGAAACCGCCGTGGACGTCCTGGCTCAGCTGGCCGGTGCCCTCGCCGTCGCACACGCCCACGGCGTCGTCCACCGGGACGTGCGCCCGGGCAACGTGATCTGGCAACCGGAGGAGCGGCGTCCCATGCTCACGGACTTCGGGATCGCCGGAATCCTGGAGACCGGCAGCGAGACCGTGACGCAGCTGACCCGCCCCGGCCAGCTCCTCGGCGATCTCGGCCATACGAGCCCCGAACAGCTCCTGGGTGAGCCGCTCACCCCGGCCACGGACATCTACGGCCTCGGCGTGCTCGGCTACGAGGTGCTGACGCTTCAGGAGCCGTATCGCGTGACGTCGTCGGTGGAGCTGGCGGCGGCACACCTGCGTCAGGTGCCCCGGGACCTGGCCGAGCTCCTGCCCGGCGTCGACGAGCGTCTGGCCAAGCTGCTGGCAAGATGCCTGTCGAAGCGGCCCGAGCATCGGCCGCGAGCCGCGGAGCTGGAGCGGCGACTGGGGGCGCTGAGCCCGGGACGAGTCGTGCCGGGCGACCCCGGCGTCGCCGGCGCGGGCGGCCTGCGCGTGGTGGAGGAGGCCATGGATCAGTTTCCGGCCCTGCGCGCCTTCCTGCTGGAGCTGATGAAGCGCCGCGTGTTCAACGTGGCGGTGATCTATCTGGCCGCGGCCTTCGTCCTTCTCCAGGTGGCGCAGGCGATCCTGCCCGCGCTGCCGCTCTCGGAGTGGGTCTACAAGGTGGTCGTGGCCATCACGCTCACGGGCTTCCCGATCGCCCTCGTGATGGCCTGGCTGTTCGACCTGACCTCGGGCGGCGTCCGGCGCGCGGAGCCCGGAGACAAGGTCATGTCCCGCTTTCCGTTGCGCCTCATGCAGGGCCTGGGTGTGATCGTCAGTCTGCTGATCGCGGGCCTCTTCGGATGGTGGTTGCTCGCCCGGTGACGGGGCGCCACGATCCTACCGGTCCCAGCGGATCTCAGCCCCCGCCCGGCGGCTGCGTACCCACACCACGGCGGTCCGCGACCATCGACAGGCCCAACTGGTACGTGCGACCCGGACCGGGCTCGAAGTAGCGCCCTCCGAAGGCGTTCACCACCACCGACGTGTCGTAGCGGCGGTCCAGCACGTTGGCCACCGCGGCGAACGGCGAGACGCGGACCCCGACGACGCGAACGTCCTGGAGGCCCGCGCGCACGTCGGCGAGGAAGTAGCCGGGCGAGCGAGATCGGTTGGCGTCGTCCACGGAGATCGCATCCTGGCACAGTCCGCGGATCTGCACGTAGCCCGCGGCTTGCTTCACGACCAGACGTCCGTCCACGCGGTAGGGCGCGACGCCCGGAATCCGGTTCCCGGAGTAGTCCACCCCATCGGTGACGTAGGAGTCGAAGCGCCCGTCCACCCGGGTCCAGGCCAGCTGGAGGGACACGTTTCGCGCCGGCCGGCCGTCCACCGAGAGCTCCCACCCCTGGTGGTGGGAGGCGCCGGAGTTGCGATAGAACGTCCTCCCGGGTTGTGCCGGCACCTCGTACGGCACCAGCTCGCCGTTGAGGCCGGTGTGGAAGAGCGTCGCCTCGAACGTCCACTCGGCGCCGACCCGCCCGCGGACACCGCCCTCCACGGTGAGGCCCCGCGTCGGATCGAGGCTCGGGTTGAAGCCCCCGGCGCCGTCGGGCCGATTCACGAGCTCCGTGGTGGTGGGCGTCTCGAAGGATGAGGCCAGGGAGCCGAACAGTTCGATGCCCTGCCCCGCGTCGGCAACGAGCCCCAGCGACGGGCTCAGGGCGGTCATGGTGCGCCGGCCCGAGTCGTCGGAACCATCATCCAGGAAGCGGTCATGGACACGGAAGAGGAACTGGTCGAGGCGCACGGCCGCGGTCGCGGCAAGCCCGTGCGTCGGCTCGAGGCGCCCCTGCGCGAAGACCCCCGCGCTGCGCACGGTCTCCTGCTGGTCGAGACCCAGGGCGCCCTTCCGTCCCTGCTCGTTCACCCAGTTCCGTCGGTCGTCGCTCTGGACCGCGGCCTCGAGACCGCCACCCAGGCTGAGCGCTCCCAGGGCGGTCTCGCGGACGCCGCTGAGGAGGGCCCGCGCGCCACCGGCGTTGCGGTGGAAGCCCACGACGGTGGAGGGAATCGGGCCCAGGTAGTTCCGGTGGAGCCCCCAGGCCGCGACGTCCGTGGAGAGCGCCCCCAGCGCTCCGCTCCACGAGAGGCCGAGCTGCCCCTGCTGGATGTCCTCGCGGACGTTCTGCACCACGTTGTACGCGTACGCCCGGCGGTCCCCGAGGGCGAGCTGATCGGAGTCCAGGGAGCCCGCGTTGCCGGCGGCCAGGTCCAGGTAGTTCGCCACCACGTGCATCTTCCCGGAGGCCATGGGGACGAAGGCGTTGCCGTTGAAGATGGAGCGGGTCGCACCTCCGTAGACGCTGCCGTCGTCGGCCACGGGGTTGCGCCGGAACCCGTCGAAGGCGAACCGCGAGAAGCTGGCACGATATCCCGTGGAGCCCACGGTGCCGGTCAGGTCCGCCAGCCAGGTGCGCAGCCCGAAGGAGCCCGTTGCGGCGCGGGTCTCGAGCTCCGCCGGCGCCGTCGCGGGCGGCCGGGTCTCGAATTCGAGCACGCCTCCGGCGTCGTTGCCGTACATGGAAGCGCCGGGCCCTCGTAGGATCTCCACCCGACCCAGGGAGGCCAGGTCAAGGTGGTCGATGGACGACTGCCCGTCGGGGAGCGTGGCGGGGATCCCATCGATGAGGATGTGCACGCCCCGGATCCCGAACTGGGCCCGAGACCCGAAGCCGCGCACCACCAGGCGCTCTCCCGACGCCAGGTTGTAGCGGTTCTGGATCTGCACGCCGGGCACGGCCCGCAGCATCTCCTCCAGATACGCCCCGGCGTTGCCGCGCCGGAGATCCGGGCCCGCCGCCACGGAGACCGCCTGCGGGGCGCCCATACCCACGCTGCTCTTGAGCACGCGCACCACCACCGGCGCGAGGGGGACGACGGAGTCCGGACGCTCACCGTTCCAACGGGTCGAGTCCGGATGCTCCTGGCCCTGCGCTTGAGCCGGAAGGAGACCGGCCATCGCGGCCACGGCGGCGAAGAGAAGGGCTCGCCGCGGCCCGCAAAGCTTCGCGTACGACGTCATCGGATCCCACCTCCACCGGGTCTCACGAACCGCAGAACGGATTCATGATTCCCTCCAGGAATCGGGTGATGCGCCGCCCGGCCTTCCCGAGGCTCGGCGCTACCACAGGTTGGCAGCGAACCCAGACGCCTTCTCTACGAACGGCTACGTAGTGCCACCTCGCGCGATGCGTAGACGCCGTCACCGTCACGCGCTCTTCGGCCGTCGCCGGGGTGGGCGCGCAACCTCGTCGCAATCCGCTCTCCGCGGGCAAGAGCGCGCGTCGGGGCCACCATCGCACGCCTGACCCACCATCACGGGGCTTGGCTCTCGGCGGCTCTGCGTGTATGGTGGGACCGCGCGGGTGGTGGGACGGCTTCCTGTGCCGCGCCCCACCTCACCGGTTCACAGCGAAAAGGCTATCGTCGGCCGACGGGCGGAGCGGACCGAATGCCCGCTACGCCGCCTCCGGCATGGGCATACGTACGTATACGTAAGGCGCGGGAGATTTCCCGCAGCTAACGTATGGGCGGCGCCGCCTCGCGGCCCCCGCCAGCCCACCGCGGCAAGGAGCGTATCATGTCCGCGCAGCCCACCTCCAGGACCCCCGAGATCCCACGGGAGCTTCCCCTGGTCGGTCGTCGACACGACCTCGAGCAGCTCTATCGCCTCTTCGGTCACGAAGACCGGGTCGAGCCGGTGGTGCTGGTCAGTGGGGACGCCGGGGTGGGCAAGTCCCGGCTCGCCTCCGTGGTCGAGCGCGAGGCGCGCCGCCGAGGGTGGACGGTGGCTTCCGGGCGCGCGTACCCCGTCGAGACGGGCATGCCGTACAACCTCCTGTCGGATGCCTTCCTGTCCATCTTCCAGTCGTTCGACGAGGCAACGCTCACCGTGCTCACGCGGGGCACGTCGGGAGATCTCCGTCGCCTCTTTCCGGCGCTGGGCGCGCCGGACGGCCCCCTCGAGGACTGGGATCCCGCGGAATCGCGGACCCGCCTCTTCTGGAGCTTCACCGAGTTCGTGAAGCGCCTGTCGGAGCGGGGTCCGCTGCTCATCGTGGCGGAGGACCTGCACTGGGCCGACGCCTCGTCACTCTCCCTGCTCCACTTTCTCGCCCGGCAGCTCCAGGGCGAGCCGATCCGGATTCTAGGCACCTACTCCTCCGACTACGGGAGGGACACCGATGGGTTGAATCGCCTGGAGCGCTCCCTCTCGTCGCTGGACATCATGGCCGGCCATCGTCTCCTTCCCCTCGAGGCGGACGCGGTGCAGGAGCTCATCAGCACGGTGTTCCAGGTGAGCGGTCCTCCGCTGCACGAGTTCGCCGAGCATCTCTACGATTGGACCCACGGCAATCCGTACTTCCTGGAGGAGACGCTCAAGACGCTGGTGGGGACGGGACGCCTCCATTACCGGGACGGAACCTGGCTCGGGTGGGAGGTCCATCATCTG
>JAJDNC010000103.1 GCA_022340865.1 Gemmatimonadota bacterium | reverse complement strand
GTGCAGTGCACGTATCGGGAGCCCCGCCTCCCTGCCGCCAGATCGTACTCGAGGTTGCTGTAGCCCCGTCCCGCTTCCACCATGGCGTCGATGGCCGCCTCGGCGAGGGGCGCGCGTCCGAGGTTGGTGTGGAGCACCACTCCGGACGCGTTGATCACCCGCCGCAGCGAAGGCACGTCTTCCTGCGCGAGGCGGAGCCCGGCGACCTTCGCCAGAGCCTCGACGCTGCCGACCTCCTCCGCGTCCGCTCCGGTGCCGATGGCGGCTCGCGCCTCGCCCAGGGCCGCGCGCACGGCGGAGGCGACCCGCCCCCTGGGATAGCCCGCCAGCAGCCCCGCGACGGGGGGAGACGCCAGCAACGCGTCCACCGACGGAAGCCGGCGACGGGGATCGCTCACCGCCCCCCACCCCGTTTCGCGGGGAGCGCAGCCGAGGCGCCGACGCGAGGGGTTCCCCGGCCCTCACGCCGGGAAGAGCGCGCTCGATCCGGGGGCCCCGTGCCGTCCCTGGCCGTGGCGGTGTCGCCCCTGACCTTGCTCGTGTCCTTCACGGCGTTGGTGGTATCCTTCGGGGGTCTCAGCATCACGCGCGTCGTGTCCCCGCCGTCCATGGGCACGCCGTTCACCGTGGTCACGCCCTGCACCCGGACCTTGTAGGCCACCCCCGGCACCAGCGCGCTGTCCAGGATGAGCACGATGCGTTGCTTCGGCAGGGGCTTGCCGTCGGGTCCCAGGCCGGATTCCCGGCTCGGGGTCCCGCGTCCGAAGCTCGGAGGGGTCGGACCGGAGCCGCCGCCGCCCGCGGGAAGGAGCGGAGGCAGGTGCCTTTTGGCCGCCGGCGTCGTGGTGTCGGGTTGGGCGGCGGCGGGTGCGGGCTTCGCGCCGGTCGTGTCCCGGGCCGAGGTGTCCGCCGCAGCGTTCGCCTCCGCGGCGGCCTTGGCCGCTGCGGCGGCGATGGAGTCGGCCCGGGTCACGGAGTCCCGGAACTGCACCACCCACCGGTTGTAGCCGTACTCCTTGTAGAGTCGGGCCACGCCCGGCGCGGGTCCGCTGTCGTTGCTGAGGGAGGCGGTGATGTCCGAGTCGGGCTCCTCGGGGTCCACGTAGTGGTCCATGCTGACCAGGACCGTGACCGAGTCCAGGGCCAGGGCTCCCTTGACCCGGGCCGGGGCCGTGTCGGGCCGGAGCGCGGCCACGTCCACCGGCATAACGGTGTCGGGTCCGGTGAGGGTGAGGGACGCCAGCCCCCGGGTCTCGGTGGAGTCGAGCTTGCCGTTCCGGTTCTGGTCCTGGAACGCGGTGATCCGGTACGAGGCCGGGGGTAGATAACGGAACACGTAGATGCCCGAGCTGTCCGAGCGGGCGTCGTAGGTCAGCGCGGAGTCGGAGCGGGGCACCGCCGTGACCTCCATGTCCTCCATGGGCCGGCCGGTGATGCGGTCCCACACCATCCCGGCGACCGCGCTGTTCACGAAGGGTGCACCGGTGGAGAAGACCAGCTCGAACGGATCGTACATGCGGTTGTTGAACAGGTCCCGGATGACCGGCAGGAGCGTCACTCTGTAGACCAGGCCCCGCTTGAACCCGCCGTCCATCTTGACCTCGATGCCCGAGCGCGAGTGCGAGACCTTGACCTCCCCGGTTTGCGGCGAGACCACCACGGCGCCGTCCAGGTTACCCGAGGTCACCTGCTCGCTGATGCGCTCGTCGAACTTGAAGCGCACGGGACCCCGGAACGTCGTATCCACCGCGAACGTGTCCGGCACCGTGGACACCACCACGGGTGGACGGCGGTCCACGGGGCCGCCGGGAGGCGCACCCTGGCGCGCGCACGCGCCCACCAGCCCCACCGCCGAGGCCGCGAAGGCCGCGAGGAGCGAGGCGCGCACGCGCCCGGATCCGGGCATCCGCGGCGGCGCGCTCAGGGCGTCCTCCCCTCCAGAGCCTCGAGCTTCTCCCGGAGGCGCTCGCTCTGCTCCAGCAGGGCGCCGGCCCTGTCCCGCTCGCGCTGGACGACCTCGGCCGGGGCCCGGGACACGAAGCCTTCCTTCGCCAGTCGCGCCTGCACGCTGTCCAGGTGGCCCCGCAGGCGGTCGATCTCGCCGCGGAGCCGCTCGCGCTCACGATCCACGTCGATGACCCCCTCCAGCGGCACGAACAGCTCGATGCCGCTCTGCAGCACGGCATGCGCTCCCACGCCCACGGCGCTGCCTCCCGTGGACACCTCATCCACCCGGGCCAGCCGCTCCAGCGCCGCTCGCTGCTCCGCCACCGTGCTCACCGCATCCCCGTTTCCCGAGAGATGGATGGCGATCCTCTGTCCCTCGCCGATCCCGTATTCCTTGCGCAGCCGCCGCACCTCGACGATGAGCTCCTGGAGCGCGCCGACGAGGCGCTCGGCCTCGGCGTCGGTGCGCGCCGCATCCTCCGCGGGCCACGCCGCGATGATGAGATCGTCGGGGCGCTCGTGGCCCTCGGGCCAGGGCAGCCGGCTCCACAGCTCCGACGTGATGAAGGGCATGATGGGATGCAGGAGCCGGCACGCGCCGTCCAGGACCGTCACCAGGGTGGTGCGTGCGGCCTCCCGGCTCTCCTCGGCTTCCCGGGTCCGCCCGGTCGCGGGATCGGACCCCTCGGCAAGGCGCGTCTTCACCAGCTCCAGGTACCAGTCGCAGATCTCGCCCCAGAAGAAGTGGTAGAGACCTTCCGCGACCTCGTGGAGGCGGAAGCGCTCGAGGTCGGCGGTGGTGGCGGCCACGGCCCGGTCGAGGCGCGACAGGATCCAGCGGTCCTCCAGCGTCAACGCGTGGGCGACCTCGTCCAGGGGTCTCACCGGCGCGTCGCCGAGGCTCATGAGAGCGAACCGACCGGCGTTCCAGATCTTGTTGGAGAAGTTCCGCCCCACCGCGAAGGAGCCCTCGACGTCCTCGTTGTCGAGGGTGATGTCGGTGCCGATGGCGCACGCGCTCACCAGCGTATAGCGCATGGCGTCGGCGCCGTACATCCGAACCACGTCCAGCGGATCGATGCCGTTGCCCATGGACTTGGACATCTTCCGCCCCCTGGTGTCGCGCACCATGCCGTGGAGGAAGACGTGGGTGAAGGGCGGCCTCCCCATGAACTCGTAGCCGGCCATGATCATGCGCGCGACCCAGAAGAACAGGATGTCCGGAGCCGTCGACAGCGTGTGGCCGGGGTAGAACGCCTTCAGGTCCTCGGTCTCCTTCGGCCAGCCGAAGACGGAGAAGGGCCACAGCCAGGAGCTGAACCACGTGTCCAGGACGTCGGGGTCCTGCTCCAGCTCGGTGCCGCCGCACTTCGGACACGCGGTGGGGTCCTCCCGCGCCGCTACGACCTCGCCGCACGGGCAGTACCACACGGGGATGCGGTGCCCCCACCAGAGCTGCCGCGAGATGCACCAGTCCCGGATGTTCTCCATCCAGTGCTCGTAGACCTTCCTCCACCGGTCGGGCGTGAAGGTGACCGTGCCGTCCCGCGACGCGGCCAGGGCGGGCTCCGCCAGAGGCTTCATCTTCACGAACCACTGAAGAGAGAGGCGCGGCTCCACCACGGTGTGGCACCGATAGCAGTGCGGCACCGCATGCGTGTGCTTCCGCTCCCCGGCGAGGAGCCCTTCGCTTTCCAGGGCCTCGAGCACCGCCGCTCGCGCCTCGAAGCGATCCATGCCCCGGAACGCTTCCGGGGCTCCGTCCCCCATGCGGGCGTCGGGAGTCATCACGTTCAGGATGGCGAGCCCGGTGCGCCCCGCGATCTCGAAGTCGTTGGGGTCGTGGGCCGGGGTCACCTTCACCATCCCGGAGCCGAACTCCGGGTCCACCTGCGCGTCGGCCACGACGGGCACCCTGCGCCCCGTGAACGGCACCTCCACATCGGCGCCCACCAGGCTCCGGTAGCGCTCGTCGTCGGGATGCACCGCGACGCCCGTGTCGCCCAGCATGGTCTCCGGGCGGGTGGTGGACACCGTGAGATACCAGCGCCCGCTCTCCAGACGGCCCACCGCGGCTGCCCCGCCGGCCGCAGCGGCCTCGGCCGCGCCGGCGGCGGCCTCCGCCAGGGGGTAGCGGATGTCCCAGAGGCTCCCCTCGGTCTCCTCGCCCTCGGCCTCTTCGTTGGAGAGCGCCGTGTGGCAGCGCGGGCACCAGTTGATGATGTACTCGCCCCGGTACACGAGCCCCTTGTCGTAGAGGCGAACGAAGACCTCGCGTACGGCCCGACTGAGGTCCTCGTCCAGCGTGAAGCGCGTACGCTCCCAGTCGCAGCTCGCTCCGATGGCCTCGAGCTGCCGCAGGATGTTGCCTCCCGTGTCGTGCACGAAGTCCCAGACCTCCTGCACGAAGGCCTCGCGGCCCAGGTCGTCACGGCTCTTGCCCTCGGCGGCCAGGCGCCGCTCCACGACGTTCTGGGTGGCGATGCCGGCGTGGTCGGTGCCGGGAACCCAGAGCGAGGCCCGTCCCTGCATCCTGCGCCACCGTATGAGCATGTCCTGGATGGTGTTGTTCAGGCCATGGCCCATGTGCAGGACCGCGGTGACGTTGGGCGGAGGGATGACGATGACGTACGGCTCCCGCCCTTCATCCAGGACGGCGGAGGCGGGCATGCGGAAGTGGCCGCCGTCCTGCCAGGCGCGGTAGCGGCCCGGCTCGATGGCATGGGGGTCGAAACGGGGAGCCAGATCCTCCGACACGTCTACTCCGCGAGCTGCGGGGGCGGTCTCCGGACCCTCGAGGCCGGAATCCCGTTCTGTGCGAGCCCTTAAGATGGCAGCGCCCGCCGGACTCCGGAACCGTCGCGTGGGCTGGCGGGAGCCGCCCCCGGGTCCCCGCTCAGGAAAGAGCGTCGCCGGGAAACGGGGCCTGCCACCACTTCCCGGGACGGCTCAGCCGCCACCTCCGGTGGTGTCGGGCTTCGCCTTGGCGCGTTCCTTGTCACGACGCTCGCGGATGGCCTTCTCGCGCTCCTTCCAGCTGTCGTGGACGGCCGCCGCGGCCGAGCCCCGCTGGATCTCCTCCCACTCCCACTTGTTGCGCTGGTCGACGTCACGCTGTCCCACGGGCGTACCGAAGGTGAAGGGGATGGGTATCGTGTGGCCGGCCAGGATGAGCTTGCCGTCCTTCACGCCCCACTTCTTCCCGTGCTTGTCCGTGAACGTCCAGTCGGTGAGGCGCCGATGCGCCGCTGCCGCAGCCGCCATGGAGTCGCTGATCTCCTGGATCCGACCGGAGAGCGCGAGCTCCAGTCGCTCCTTCAGGGTCAGCTCCGTGAACGCCGAGTCCACGGTCAACCAGATGCGCGGATCGGTCAGGTGGGGACGCAGCGCCTCCGCCGCCGCACCCGGTGAGACGAGGCTCACGCCGGGCTCGCCGCTCAGCTTCGGGGCCACCGGCGCGATCTTCGGCTGCTCCGGTGCCTTGACCGTCACGGGCTTCGCCGGCGTCGCCACCCCTCCCGTCTCCACCGGCTGGATGCGGATGACGGTCATCGCCCCTCCCCCGGCCGTCACCACGGGGAGGCGCGAGGGGATCGGCCTCTCGACGGGATGTCCGGGAAAGAACAGCGGGTACAGTGCCAACACGAACACGTGGATCGCCGCCGAGATGACGAAGCCGGCGATGAGGACTCGACGATACGAGGCACGGGCACGCCGGCGGTCGGCGCCCCGGAGCGAAGGCGGTGCCACGTCGCCGACCGGATGATCCATGGACTGTCCTAACCCGACGGAATGCACCGGTTCCTGAGGTCCGGCTCCTCTCCGTCCCCGGATGGGATGCTCACCTCATCCCACCCGTCCCAGGCGGGAAGCCGCTTCCACCAACCGGTCTTCCGCCACGGTCAAAGCGACCCGGAAGAACCCCTCGCCTCCCTCCCCCAGGGACGAGCCGGGAAGGACGATCACGCCCTGCTGGTCCAGGGCCCTGCGCGCATAGTCCGCGGAGGCCGTTCCGCCCGGCACCGGCACCCACAGGTACATGGTGGCCTTCGGCACCGTGATCTCGAAGCCCGCACCTCGGAGCGCCGCCGCCGCCGCGTCGCGGCGTCGCTGGAAGACCTCGACGTTGCCCGGCACCCAGGATGCCCAGCTCTGCAGCGCCGCCACCCCCGCTGCCTGCACGCCCAGAAAGACCCCCGTGTCCAGGAAGGTCTTCACCTTGGACAGCGCACCTACCAGCGCACGGTTGCCTGCCGCCCACCCCAGACGCCATCCCGTCATGTTGTAGGTCTTGGAAAGCGAGTGGAACTCGATGGCCACGTCCCGGGCGCCCGGAAATTGGAGGATGCTGGGCGGGCGGTATCCGTCGAACGCGATCTCGGAGTATGCGTGGTCGTGGACGAGGACGATGTCGTGCTCGCGGCAGAAGGCGATGGCCTCCTCGTAGTACGAGTCCGGAGCCGATGCGGCCGTCGGGTTGTTCGGGTAGTTGAGGTACAGGATGCGCGTGCGTGCCACGACGTCGGCGGGCAGCTCCCCCAGGGGGATGAGGAAGTCGTGGTCGGGGCGCAGCGGCACCATCCAGGGCTCGCCTCCCGCCAGCACCGTCCCGCCGCGGTAGGCCTGGTACCCGGGATCGGGCATGACCACGGCGTCTCCCGTGTTCACGAACGCGAAGGGCAGGTGCGCGAGGCCGTCCTTGGACCCGATGAGGGGAAGCAGCTCGGTGGCGGCGTCGAGGATCACGCCGAAGCGCCGCTCCATCCAGGCGGCGACGGCCTCCCGGAAGGCGGGCAGCCCCACCTGGTAGGGGTAGCGGGACATCTTCGGCTCCTGCACGGCGGCCTGGATGGCCGCCACCACCCCGGGCGGAGGCTGCAGGTCGGCGTCTCCCGCCCCCAGGTCGATGACGTCCACCCCCGCCGCCTCCAGCTCGAGACGGCGCTCCTTGAAGCCCGCCAGCGGATAGCCCGGCAGCGCGCGCAGGGTCCGACTCGTCGGCGGCGTCATCGAGAGCCCTCCCGCACGGGGTTGCGCACCGCACCTACCCCACCGACGGAGACCTCGACCTCGTCGCCCGCGGCCAGGGGGCCCACGCCGTCCGGGGTCCCGGTGGCGATGAGGTCACCGGGCTCCAGCGTCATGATCCGGCTGATGTGCGCCAGCAGCACGGGGATGCCGAACACCATGTCACCGGCGGAGGCCTGCTGCCGGAGGTTCCCGTTGACCCGCGTGGTGACGCCCAGCGCATCCATGTCCACCTCGGCGAGGGGCACGGGCTCTCCCACGGGGCAGAACGTGTCGAAGCCCTTGGCGCGGGTCCACTGACCGTCCTTCTTCTGCAGGTCGCGGGCGGTGACGTCGTTGAGCGGGAGCAGCGCCTCCACATGGCTCCACGCATCGCCCTCAGACACGTTGTGCGCCCGGCGTCCCACCACCACCCCGATCTCCCCCTCGAAATCCACGCGCCCCACCCCGGGAGGGAGGACGATGCCCTCGCCCCCGCGGATCAGGGCCGACGGCGGCTTCAGGAATATGAGGGGCTCGGAGGGAACCTCGTTGCCCAGCTCGGCCGCATGCCGGGCATAGTTGCGGCCGACGCAGACGATCTTCGAGGGGGAGAGGGGCATCGGGGACATGGGAAGGCTCTGCCGAAAGGCGACTTGAAGGGCTGTCTGGGGATGTGTTCGGGGTCCCGGGTCAGGAGCTCGTGACCACGGGGCGGGTCGATGAGAAAAGGCCGCCCCGTATCCCGGGGCGGCCTCTCCGTCGAAGCGTCGGTCGAACGTCTCGGGTCGTCAGTGTTCCCTGGCCTGCGTGTGGATCCACGTGCCGATGAGCGCGGCGAGACCCGCGATGCTGAGGATCGCGCCGATCACCGTCCACCAGAGACCGAGGTCCGGGTATCCGCTCTCCCATCCGTGTGCCCCGGTACGGAACGCGCCGTAGGCGATGAAGATGAGGATCACACCGATGACGAGCCCCGCGTATTGCTTCATGGCGGTTCCGGTGTAGCGAGTGTGGGCAGGACGGGCATCGCCCGCCGGACGCAGCAATCTACGCTCCGGACCCCACGCGTCCAAGTGGCGGGTCCCCATCTCCGTAGAAGGCCTGGAGACGGCGGCGCACGTCGTGCCACGCGCCCTTCACCAGGGGCGCGTCGGGAAGCGACCCCAGGAGGTAGCGTCCGTACCTGCGGGTGACGACGCGGTCGTCGAGGAGGACCACGGCCCCCCGGTCCGTCCGGGAGCGCACCAGGCGGCCGAAGCCCTGCTTCAGACGCAGCGCCGCGTGGGGGAGCATGAACTGGTGGAAGGGGCTCCCGCCGCGCCGCTCGATGGCCTCCATGCGCGCCGCCGTGATGGGCTCCGTGGGAACCCGGAACGGGAGCTTCTGCAGGATGAGCCCCCTCAGGGGGTCGCCGGGCACGTCCACCCCCTCCCAGAACGACGCGGTGCCCAGGAGGATGCCGCGCTGGGCGGCGACGAATCCCCCCAGCATCCGGTGCCGGTCCCCTTCGCCGTGCACGAACAGGGGCCAGCGCGTGTCGGCCCCCGCGGCCCGCAGGAGCTCCGCCACCCGGCGCAGCGCGGCGTGGGACGTGAACAGCACGAAGAGGCCGCCGTCGGACAGCTCCGCCATCTCCTGCACCACCCGGGCGGTGGCCTCGTGGTACGCATCCCCGCCCGCCTCCGCGGGAGGCAGATCCGTGGGCACGGCCAGGAGCGTCTGCCTGGGGTAGTCGAAGGGCGACGGCAGGAGCCGTTCGTCCACCCGGACGGGCGGGTCCGACTCCTCGATGTCGGCAGCGGCGAGACCCAGGCGCTCGCGCAGGAAATCGAAGCGCCGCCACGTCGCCAGCGTCGCCGACGTGAGCACCGTGGCCTCCGCCTTCGCGAACAGGGACTCCCGCAGCGTCGCCCCCAGGTCGATGGGGGCCGCCGCCAGCACCAGGTTCATGCGAGGCCCCGCGCCCCGCACCTCCAGCCAGCGCACGTACGCGGACGCCTCCTCTCCCGGGGTCAGCACCAGGCGCACGCCGGCGCCGTGAGCGGACAGGCGGCGCTCCACGCTCCTCAGGTCCAGGAGCCTCCCCTCCATCCGGTGTGCGACGTCCTCGTCGAGCTCCAGGCGCGCGCGCAGCTCCCCCGTCTCGCGCTCCAGATCGCCCAGCGCCCCCACCAGCACGTCCAGGCGCTCCCGGATCTCCACCCGGTCGGCGGGCTCTCCCATCCCCGTGGGCCCCAGACGCGCGGTGCGCTCCTCCGCGCCGACGAAGCCCTCGAGGGCTTCCACGAACGTCTCCACCGCCGCCCGGGCGCGGGACAGGGCCGGACGTACCCGGCCCTCCATGCGCTCCCTGAGCGGTCCCGCCTCGTCCGTGCCGGCCAGCGCCTCGTGCACCGCCGCGAGGAGCCCTCGCCCCCGGCGCTCCAGGCGTGAGAGCACCCGGTAGAGGCTGCGGCGGCTCACCTCGACCCCGAGATGCGCGGTGGCCGCGTCCTCGACGTTGTGGGCCTCGTCGAGGATGAGCCGCTTGTAGGCCGGGAGCACCGCGGACTGGCCGTAGTTCTGCGTGACCCGGCGCACCGCGAGGTCCGTGAAGAGCAGGTGGTGGTTCACCACCAGCAGCTGCGCCGACGCCGCCCTGCGCCGGGCGCGCTGGAAGAAGCACTGCTGGAAGTGGGGGCAGCGGGCGCGCAGACAGATGTCCGGATCGCTCTTCACCTCGTCCCACAGATCGTCCGAGGGCGAGAAGGTGAGGTCGGAGAGGGAGCCGTCGTCGGTGGTGTCCAGCCACGCCAGCAGCGCCGCCACCTCCGAGGAGCGGTCGTCCTCGAAGAGCGACGTCTGGCTCTCCGCCGCCAGGAGCGCCCGGCGGATGGACACGTAGTTCCCCCGGCCCTTCACCAGCGCCCAGTCCAGCTCCTCCCCCAGGAGCTCGCGCACCAGGGGCAGATCCTTCCCGGCGAGTTGCTCCTGGAGGTTGATGGTGTTGGTGGAGATCACCGTCCGCTCGGCGTTCTCCTGTGCCCAGCGGGCCGCGGGGAGCAGGTACGCCAGGGACTTCCCGGTGCCGGTACCGGCCTCCACGACCACCACGCCGCCTTCGTTGAAGCGCGCCGCCACGGCGGCCAGCATCTCGCGCTGGGCCGGCCGGTCCTCGTAACCCGGGTGCACCGACGCCAGCACGCCCCCGGGTGCTAGGAGCGCGTCGAGCTCCGTGGGGTCCAGGGGGATGCGCACCCGGGGTGTCGGCGGCTCCACCACCACGTACAGGCGCCCGGCGTCGTTGTCGACGATGGCGGTCCCCAGACCCTGCTCGTAGAGCTGAGCCGCCACCCGCATGTCCGCATCGGAAGGCTCCAGCACTCCGGAGGGGTGGTTGTGCAGCATCACCCCTCCCTCGTCCGCGTCCCGCGCCGCCACCAGCACGGCTTCGAAGTTGCCCCGGGCCACCGCGCGGGGCTCGCGCACGACACGGTCGGCGTCCACCGAAGCCAGGAAGCACACCTCACGTCCTCCGGCGCGCTCGATCTCCGTGCGGATGCGCTGGGCCGTCTCGGAGCCCAGGCTCAGGGGCCGGCGCGGACGGTCGCGCTCCTTCCCCGCGCCGCCTCCGGAGGTCGGCTCCGCCTCCTCGGGCTCCAGGCCGTCGAGGCCCACCAGGACGGCCCGCTCCGGGTGGAGGGGGAAGCCCCCGGGGACGTCGTCGGCCGGGTCGCGGAGGCGCCGGTCCGACGGGCGGGGATCTCGCGCGGGAGATCGGCGGCTGGGGGTCATGGCCCGTAAGCTAGGGAACCTCCGCACCGCTCTGGTAGGTGCGGGGGAACGCGGGGACGGCGTGGCGGAGGTCCCGGATCACGGCCGGGTGATCCCGCCTGCAGGGAGCGGGACGCGGTTCGGCATCGCCGAGAAACAAAATCAGATGAACAAAGGCAACCTGTTGTGCCAGAATATCTTGACTCGAAGTGCATCCCACGTCGCTGAAGGCGTCCGCCGGGGACGGGGGGCTCATCAGGGGCGTTGCTTCCGGGGTTCAGCGACGTCGTGCACGATGCGGTACGCGGCGTTGCGGGAGAGTGGGAGTCGGCGCGTGAGCTCGCGGGCCGCCTCGCTGGGCTTGGTGCCCTGGGCGAGGAGCTCGCGGGCGAGGCTCACGGCTTCCTCCAATTCACTCCCCTCCACGGAGCCCGCCTCGGCGGAGCCGGTCTCGGCGGGGGCCACCACCAGGGACACCTCTCCCCTGGGCGGATGCTCGCGATAGTGGGCCAGGGCCTCCGCCAGGGTCCCCCGCACGAACTCCTCGTGCAGCTTCGTGAGCTCCCGCGCCACGCTGACCCCGCGGCCCGCGCCGCACACCTCCGCCAGCTCCTCCAGGAGACGCACGAGGCGCTGGGGCGACTCGAAGAGGACCACGGGCTCATCGGCGCGGGCCACGCGCTCCAGGAGCTCGGCGCGTCCCCTGCCCTTGCGCTCGGGAAAGCCCAGGAAGACGAAGCGGTCGCCGGAGAGCCCCGAGCCCACCAGAGCCGCGAGAACCGCCGAGGGTCCGGGAATGGGCACCACGTCGTGTCCCGCCTCCACCACCACGTGCACGAGCCTGCCTCCAGGATCGGATACCAGGGGCGTGCCGGCATCGGAGACCAGCACGAGGGTCTCTCCGGCGTCGAGCCATTCCACCACGCGTCGGGCCCGCTCCCTCTCGTTGTGGGCATGCAGGGACACCATGGGCGATCGCGCGCCGACGTGCTCGGCCAGCACACGCGTCCGCCGGGTGTCCTCGGCCAGGATGCGGTCCGCCGACTTCAGGGTCTCAGCGGCCCGGGGGCTGAGGTCTCCCAGGTTCCCGATGGGGGTGGCGACGACGTAGAGCGTGGACATGGTGGTGGAAGTATACCCGTCGGACCCGAAAGCGCAGGAGGCCGGCGGGATCGCTCCCGTCGGCCTCGGAGACGCCGAGCCTCGGCTGTGCGCTTCCTGGCGCTTCCGTCAGAGATACCTGCGTACCCTCTCCTCCAGATGGGGGCGCGGCACGAAGCCGATGACCTGGTCCACCAGCTCCCCGCCCTTGAAGAACAGGATCGTCGGGATGGAGCGGACGCCGTAGCGGGCCGCGGTGCCGGGGTTCGAGTCCACGTCCAGCTTGCCCACCTTCAGTCCCTGATCGTGATATTCCGTGGCCAGCTCCTCCACGATGGGCTCCACCATGCGGCACGGGCCGCACCACGTCGCCCAGAAATCCACCATGGTGAGGCCTTCGGCGGCCTCAACCTCGGCGGCGAAGTTGCCGTCGTTCACTTCGAGGATCGTCTCACTCGTCGCCATCTCGGCTCTCCTTGTCGACTTCGTGTGTCGCACCTACCATCCGGCGACACCCAGGCCCGCTCCATCCCAGCGCCGGACCCATGAATGACCTTTTCCCGGACGGCCGCCCACTCGATCACGTGGCCGTCGCCGTCCCTTCACTCGAAGACGCCTGCCGCCTCTTCGGTACCATCTCCGGACATCGTTGTACGGAGCCGGAGATCCTGGAGGCACAAGGCGTCCGCGTTGCGTTCTGTGGCTCCCTCGAGATCCTGGAGCCTCTGGGCCCCGAAACCCCGGTGGGGCGCTTCCTGGAGCGGCGGGGACCCGGCCTCCACCATGTCGCCTACCGCTCCGGGGACCTGCGTGCCGACCTGGTCCGCCTGGCCGAGATCGGCGTAGAGCTCATCGACGAGGTTCCCCGCCCAGGCGCCCTCGGGCACCTCGTCGCGTTCGTGCACCCCCGGAGCACGGGGGGCATCCTCGTCGAGCTCGTCCAGCACGGAGACTGACGCGGCGCTTCGGTCCCCGGCCGGGACCTGGCTACCGCCTGCGGCCCCGGGCGTTCCAGTCCTCACCCTCCACCCATGACCTTGTTGAGGTCGACGTATTCCACCATCCACTGACCGTCCTTCGTCCGCACCAGGGTGAAGGGCACGTCCTGCACCGTGTGGTCCGGCAGCGTGATGTCCACGAAGATCTGGGTGGCCTCGTTCAGGCGCCCCGCCACCGGCTGCTCACGCACGACCTTGTAGTCGTCGTGCTTGAGGATGTCGGCGATGGCGGCCATCTGTACCTGCACCTCCGACTGCTTGCGGCACGATGTCCCGCCGAACCAGGAGCCGATCTTCGCGAAGAAGCACTTGAACGTGCTCCCGGTGTCGCTGATGGGGCCGTCCTCGGTGCCGAAGGTCTGCCCCATGGTGACCAGATCGCGCTTGTTCACCGCCTGCATGAAGCGATCCAGCGTGAGCTGTGCGACCACGCCGGCGGTGGGGGGACGCTGCGCCACGTGGGTGCACGCCACCGGAAGCGTCGCCAAAAGGAGCGCCAGCGTAGCGTACCGGCCTCCTCCCACGTACCGGAAAGCCCTCATCTACCCTCCTCGGTCACAGGTGGCGGAATCCGCCGGTCCGAATCTCGACAAAAGGACCAGCCGGAGGAACCCCACCCGAGCCGATGGACTTCAACCCACCGAGTCGGGGACCTGCGCCGTCACGGGCGGCACCGCCTCGAAGGCGAGGCGCGCCCCGCTCGCGTCGGGGCGCACCACGATGCGCGTCCCGGCGGCGACCTCCTCGTCCAGCAGATACAGCGCCAGCGGATCCTGCACGAAGCGCTGGATGGCCCGCTTGAGGGGACGCGCTCCGAAGGCGGGGTCGAAGCCCTCCCGGGTGATGAGCGCCTTCGCCTCGTCCGTCACGTCCAGCGACACCCCCAGATCCTCCGCCAGCCTGGCCACCCGCGCGAGCTGCAGCTCGACGATGCGGCGCAGCTCCTCCTCCCCCAGCGGTCGGAAGACGACGATGTCGTCCACGCGGTTGAGGAACTCCGGGCGGAACGCCATGCGCAGCATTCCCCGGACCTGCTCCTCCATCGCCTCCCAGTCGCCGCTGCCGGCGGCCTCGAGGATCTCCTGGCTGCCGATGTTCGACGTCATGATGATGACGACGTTGCGGAAGTCGACGGTGCGTCCCTGCGAGTCCGTGAGACGCCCGTCGTCGAGGATCTGCAGGAGGACGTTGAAGACGTCCGGGTGCGCCTTCTCGATCTCATCGAAGAGCACCACGGCGTGGGGGCGGCGGCGCACCGCCTCCGTGAGCTGTCCACCCTCCTCGTAGCCGACGTAGCCCGGAGGCGCTCCGATGAGGCGGGCCACGGCGTGCTTCTCCATGTACTCGGACATGTCGATGCGCACCATGGCGCGCTCGTCGTCGAAGAGGAAGGCGGCCAGCGCCCGGGCGGTCTCGGTCTTCCCCACGCCCGTGGGTCCCAGAAAGATGAACGAGCCCACCGGGCGGTTGGGGTCCTGGAGCCCCGCCCTGGCGCGGCGCACGGCGTTGGAGACGGCCTCCACCGCCTCGGCCTGGCCGATCACCCTCTCACCGAGATGGTCCTCGAGCTGGGTGAGGCGCTTGCGCTCCGACGCCATGAGGCGGTTCACGGGGATGCCGGTCCACTCTGCCACCACCTCGGCGATGTCCTCGGCCTCCACCTCCTCCTTCAGGAACTTCTGGTTCTTCTGCAGCTCGGCGAGGCGCTCCGCCAGCACCTTGATCTCCTTCTCTGCGGCGGGCACCTCCCCGTAGTTGATCTCCGCCGCCCGCGACAGGTTGCCGGTGCGCGTGGCGCGCTCCGCCTCGACGCGCAGCTCGTCGACCTTCGTGCGCAGCTCCTGGATGCGCCCGATGACGTCCTTCTCCGCCTGCCAGCGGGCCTTCATGCCCTGGCTCTTCTCCCGCAGCTCGGCCAGCTCGGACTCGATCTCCTCGCGGTGCTCCACCGCCGAGCGCTCGGTCTCCTTCTGCAGCGCCTGCCGCTCGATCTCGAGCTGGGTGATGCGGCGCTCCAGGACGTCGATCTCCTGGGGCAGAGAGTCGATCTCGATGCGCAGCCTGCTCGCCGCCTCGTCGATGAGGTCGATGGCCTTGTCGGGAAGGAAGCGACCGCCGATGTAGCGGTCGGAGAGCTTGACAGCAGCGATGACCGCCTCGTCGGTGATGCGCACGCCGTGGTGCACCTCGTACCGCTCCTTGAGGCCACGCAGGATCGCCACCGCGTCCTCCACGGACGGCGGTGCCACGAACACGGGCTGGAAGCGGCGCTCCAGCGCGGGGTCCTTCTCGATGTGCTTCCGGTACTCGTCCAGCGTGGTGGCGCCCACCACGCGCAACTCGCCACGCGCCAGGGCCGGCTTCAGCATGTTGCCCGCGTCCACGGCGCCCTCGGCGGCCCCCGCGCCCACGATGGTGTGCATCTCGTCGATGAAGATCACATAGCGCCCTTCGGCCTCGGTGATCTCCTTGAGCACGGCCTTCATGCGCTCCTCGAACTCGCCCCGGTACTTGGCACCGGCGAGCATCGCGGAGATGTCGAGCTGGAGAAGCTTCTTGTTGGCCAGCGACGTGGGCACGTCCCCCGCGACCATGCGCTGCGCCAGGCCCTCGACGATGGCCGTCTTCCCCACGCCGGGCTCGCCGATGAGCACCGGGTTGTTCTTGGTGCGCCGGGCGAGGACCTTCACCACCCGCCGGATCTCCTCGTCCCGGCCGATGACGGGATCGAGCTTGCCGCCCCGGGCCATCTCGGTGAGGTCGCGGCTGAACCGCGCCAGGGCCCGGAAGCTGTCCTCCGGGGTGTCGTCGGTGACGCGATGCGATCCGCGCACCGCCTCGAGAGCGGCCCGCACCTCGGAGAGGGTGGCGCCGGCATCCCGGAGGATGCGGCCGGCGTCGTCCTTCTCGCCGGTGAGACCCAGGAGGAGGTGCTCGGTGGACACGTAATCGTCCCCCAGCTCCCGGGACACCGCCTCGGCCGAGTCCAGCGCCTTGCGCAGGTCCCGCGCCAGGTTGGGCTCCGCTCCGCCTTCCACACGGGCCATCCGGTCCAGCGCCTCCCGGGCCCGGCTCTGCACCAGCGCCGGGTTGATCTCCAGCTTCTGGAGCACCGGTGTGACGATCCCCTCCTCCTGAGAGAGGAGCGCATCGAGAAGGTGCACGCCGTGCACCTCCGCGTTTCCCCTGCGGCGGCCCTCGGCGGCGGCGGCCTGGATCGCCTCGCCGGCCTTCACGGTCAGTCTATCGGCACTGAGCATGGTCTTCGGACGTTCGGGTTCGACGGTCACATGTCCCTGCCGGCATGACAGGAGCGTGCACAACCGGGCCGGAAAAGTTCAAGATCCGGGCCAACCGGAGCTCACGGAAGTGCCTTGCCCACCACGCGCTTCAGGCGCGTTCCCGCGGTCACCGTCGCGTTCGGGGCCAGGCGGTTGATGCGGGCGAGCTCGTCCAGCGGGATCGCCGATGGATAGCGCTGCTGGAAGGCGGCGAGCGTCATCTGGCCAGGCACCGTCACCACCTCGATACGCAAGGGCTGCACGTCGAGGACGGCGCGGTCGGTGACGGGCGCGAAGGAGCTCAGCGTGCGCGACACCGCGTCCGCCCAGGACGCCCACTTGTCCGCCGAAGCGAGCCCCATGAGGCGGTACACGGTCCCCCGATACCGCAGGAACGACACCTCCCCGCGCACCTCGCCGTTGGACGTGCTCGCCGAGAAGAGCGCACGGGCCCTCGGAATGCCGTCGGCGTCGCTCCGGTGCACGACGCCTCCCTCGATGCCGTCCCCGGCGACGAAGGCGCTCAACGCCGCCTCTGGGTTCGACACGGTGTCGAGAGGCTCGAGGATCACGGCGGCTTCCTGGCTCGGGCTCACGGCCGTCACCGCCGCAGGCGAGTTCTGTCCCTTCCATCCGTCGGGGAACCGTACCTGGAAGGCGAGGTCCGGGTGGTAGTACCGGGAGCCCTGGAAGTACCCCTCACGGGGGTTCACCCCGTACACGAGGCCGCTCAGGTGATCCAGGTAGGCGTCATGCCCGTCGCGGTGCCCGGTGGCCCCGGGGGCGTCGGCGGCGATGACCTGCCGGATGTGTGCCTCCCGGTTCTCCGGATAGGGGTGCGTGAGCTGCCACTCCGGCACCCTGCCCCCGCCGGACGGCAGGGCCTCGAGCATCTGGAAGACGCCCACCATCGCGTCCGCGTCGTACCCCGCCCGGGTCATGTAGCGAACGCCCAGCTCGTCCGCCTGGGTCTCGTCGCCCCGGGAGTACTTCAGGTTGAGCACCCCCAGGCCGGCCTGGACCACGTCGCCGTACTTGCGCACGTCGGTGGACAGCACCATGCCCACGCCGAGGCCGATCTGCTGCAGCCGCTGCCGGCTGATCTGGCTCACCGAGTGGCGCGCCGTGACGTGGCCGATCTCGTGGCCGAGGACCCCCGCCAGCTCGGCCTCGGACTCGAGGTCCGCCAGGATCCCGCGGGTCACGTAGATGAAGCCGCCGGGCAGGGCGAAGGCGTTCACAGCCGGATCGTCCACCACCTGGAAGGACCAGGGGAGGTTCGGCCGCTCGGAGGTGGCCGCGAGGCGCTTGCCCACCTCGGTGACGTACGCCGTGAGCGCAGGCGCATCCAGCACGCCGATGGAGGTGGCCACGTCCTGGGCGGCGTCCCGCCCCATCTGGATCTCCTGGTCCTGGCCCACCAGGGACAGCTCTCGCCGTCCTGTGGCGGGATTCAGGGCACAGCCCCCCAGGTACGTGGCGAGGAGGGCTGCTGCGGACGTGGAGAGGGATCGGCGGAGGATCATGGGCGTTCTCGTCCCGTTGCGGTCAGGAAAGCTCGCCATTTCGGCTTCGCGCCAGGTACTTCGGTCGTGTACCCCCTGATTCGCAGAGGGATTCCAGGAACGTGCCCGAACCGGTCAGGTCCCGTCGGGCTCCTCACCCTCCCCACGCAATTCGACCCGGCGGTGGTGTCGGCCCTGCAGACGTTGAGCAGGCGCGACGGCTCGGACATCTTCCGAGTCCTGGATCCCATCGACCCCTTGCGGGATACCACGGGCGTACGGGAACCCGTGGGCGGAAGCCGAGACAGGCTCCCCGCCGCGGCACCGACGCCCGCACTCCGAGCCCCGCGCCCCGCGAGCCCAACGAACGCCATGCCCCGGACACCACACGAGAAGCCCCTCGCCCACGGACGCACCTTGCGTGGGTCATGGCTCCTGCTGGCTCTCGCCGCGGTGCTGTGGGGGTGCGGCGGAGGGGGGTCCACCCCCGCGAGCACCACCATCAGCAAGGACAAGTTCGTCACCACCTACGTGAAGCTGCGGGAGGCGGCGGCGGCGGTGGACAGCGCAGGCCTGGACTCGGCACGGGCCGCCATCCTGCGGCAGGCCGGCGTCACGCAGAAGGACATGCTGGCCTTCGCCGACGTCCACGGACGCGACGTGGCCTTCATGAAGGACGTCTGGGACGAGGTCGAGCAGCGTCTGGAAGAAGACACGCAGAACCGTCCTAAGGTGCACTGAGGTCACCGTGAGCGACCTGGCCCGTGTGCTCCTCGCACCGGGGCGCGACGGGCCGGTGCGCGGCGGCCATCCCTGGCTCTTCTCCGGTGCCGTCGCCTCGGTGACCGGAGACCCGGAGGACGGCGACGAGGTGGACGTCGTGGGCGCGGACGGATCCTTCGTGGCCAGGGGGCTCTACAACGCCCTCAGTCAGATCCGCGTGCGTCTCTACGCCTGGGAGCCCGTCGCGCTGGACGACGCCTTTTTCGCCCGCCGCATTGCGGATGCGGTGCGGCTACGCACGGACAGCCTGGGCCTCGACGACGCCGACGGTGCCTGCCGCCTGGTGTTCTCGGAAGGCGACGGGCTCAGCGGCTTCACGGTGGATCGTTACGGACCGTGGCTTTCGGTTCAGCTCACGAGCCTGGCCCTGGCGCGGCGCCGTGACGCCCTCGTGGACGCGGCGTGCGCCGCGGTGCCTTGCGCCGGCGTCGTGCTGCGCACGGAGAAGGGCGTCCTGCAGGAGGAGGGCCTCGAGCTGAGGGACGGTGTCCTGCGGGGCACCCTCCCGGAGGAGCCCGTCACCGTGCGCGAGGGCGCCTTGGTATTCGAGGTGGACCTGAGGACCGGGCAGAAGACCGGCTTCTACCTGGACCAACGCGAGAACCGCGCACGCGCCGCGGCCTATGCGCGCGGACGCACGGTCGCCGATGTCTGCTGCTACACAGGCGGCTTCGGCGTGGCCCTCGCCGCGGCGGGAGCGGAGCGGGTCGTCGGCGTGGACACGTCCCGGCCGGCCCTCGCGCTGGCCGGCCGCAACGCGGACAGGAACGGGGTCGCCGGACGAATGGACTTCGTGCGCGCCGACGCCTTCGGTTGGCTGGAGGCCGAAGGCGCCGCGGGTCGCCGGTACGGGATGATCGTGCTGGATCCGCCCCGCTTCGCGCGGACGCGTCGCGGCGTGCGTCAGGCCATCCGCGCCTACGAGCGCCTCAACGCTCTGGCGCTGCGCTGTCTCGAGGCCGACGGCATCCTGGTCACCTGCTCCTGCTCCGGCCGGGTGCCGGCGGAGGGCTTCACCCGTGCCGTGGCGGCCGCCGCGGTCGCGGCGGGCCGTCGCGTCCAGATCCTCGAGCGCGGCGGGCAGGCTCCGGACCATCCCGTGGCCACCGCCTGCCCCGAATCCGAGTACCTCAAGTGCCTGGTGTGCCGGGTGACGTGAGGGTCCCCTACCGGCCCCCATGGGCGCCGGGAAGGCGGAAGCCCACGGCCAGGGCATCCCGTCCCCCCACGGAGGCGCCCACGCGAACCACGAAGCCCGACACGAGGGTGAGGTCCACCCCCAGGTCGAACGAGCCGTCCAGGTTCACCACCTCGCCCTGCTGCGTGGAGAGATCCAGGGTCACGTGCCCGCCGACATAGGGGGCGAACACGTTGCCGTCGCCTATGCCGTGCCATCCGGCCACCAGCCCCAGGGGTACGGAGACCATGAAGTTGTTGCCCAAGCCGGCGCCGAGGCCCGTCCACCAGAGCACGGGAACGTCGGCGCCCTCCACGGTGTGCGCGAGGATGCCCGAGACGTCCACACCGGCCAGCGCCGCCAGGTCACCCGACGCGTCGCGTCCCAGCCCCACCCGATATCCGAGGCCCAGGGACGCCGAGTCGTGTCTCCAGTGCACGAGCCCGCCCAGATCGTCGCTGGGGTCCGGCTTGACGAGGAAGACGCTCATCCCCTGGGGCGCATAGGGCTCCACCAGGGACGGCACGTCCCAAGAGAGCTGGGCCCCCGCCGGACCCGGGACGAGCGCGGCAGCCGTGAAGAGCACAACGAGGAAGCGACGCACCTGGCTCTCCGGAGTCTGTGAGGTCAACGGGCACGCGCGTCGCGCGTCACTTGCCAATATAGACGGCCCGAGGCTCGCGTGGGTTCCCCCGGACGGTGGTCGCGCGCCACGGCACGCTGTGGTGCCTCCCGGAGCGGTTGCCACCGCCCCCTTCCAGGCGCTACATGCTCCACCGTCGGAGTGACGGTGGAACTCGAGAAGCCAGGAGGTGCAAATGCCGTTCCAGAGGGCCTTCAGCGAGGCGCCGTGGGAGTCCCAGGTGGGCTATTGCCGTGCACTCAGGGTCGGAGCCCGGGTGTTCGTGACCGGCACGGCGCCGCTGGCCTCCGGAGGGGGCGTGCACGCCCCCGGCGACGCGTACGGTCAGGCCGCGCGCTGTCTCGAGCTCATCTCGGAGGCACTGGCCGGCGTGGGCGCTTCCCTGGCCGACGTGACGCGCACCCGCATGTTCGTCACCGACATCTCACGCTGGGCCGAGTACGGACGCGCCCACGCGGAGGCCTTCGGCGCGCATCCCCCCACCACGTCCATGGTGGAGGTGAGGCGCCTCATCGACCCCGACATGCTCATCGAGATCGAGGCGGATGCGGTGGTGGAGGCGCGCTGACGTCAGTACGCCCTCGCCCAGACGACCTCCATTTGGGACGGACCGTCTCCGGAGACGCACCGCTCCGGCGGCGTCTCGGAGCGGAATTCCTCGCTGGCGACTACCCGCGAGGTGGCCTTGCAGGCGTCCTTCATGGTCTGCTCCACCGCCGGGTCCCCGTTCCACCCGGTGAAGACGAACCCGCCGGGGCCGTCGAGGATCTCCTTCACCTCGTCGACGCTCTTCACGCCTCTGTACGAGTGCTCATCGCGCCGGCGCAGCGCGGCCTGCAGGAGCTCCGCCTGGAACGCCTCCAGGCGCTCCGGCATCCCGGCGACGGCCTCGCCCTCGGCGACGAACTCCTTGCGCTTGGCTCCCTCCGGGACGAGCCGGCGGGCCAGGGCGAGCTTCCCCTCGGCGAGGTCCCTGGGTCCGATCTCGACGCGCATGGGCACGCCCTTGCGCTCCCACTCGTAGTACTTCGAGCCCGGCGACACGTTGTCCCTGTCGTCGACACGAGCGCGCAGACCCAGCTCCCGCAGTCTGTCCGCAACCTCCGCGGCCTTGGCCTTCACCGCCGCCGCCGTGTCGTCCCCCTTGAGGATGGGCACGATGACGACCTGGAGGGGTGCGAGCCGTGGCGGCACCACGATCCCCGCGTCGTCGCCGTGGGTCATCACCAGGCCGCCCACAAGGCGGGTGGAGACGCCCCACGATGTGTTCCAGGCGTACTCCTCCTGCCCGGCCTCGGACTGGAACTTGAGGTCGAACTGGCGCGAGAAGTTCTGGCCCAGGAAGTGGGACGTGCCCGCCTGCAGGGCCTTGTTGTCCTGCATGAGCGCCTCGCACGCGTAACTTCGCACCGCCCCGGCGAACTTCTCCGAGTTGGACTTGAGGCCGGTGATGGGAGGCATGGCCATCCACTCCTCCATGAACCGGCGGTAGATCCCCAGGATGAGGAGCGTCTCGCGCTCCGCTTCCTCACCAGTGGCGTGGGCCGTGTGCCCCTCCTGCCAGAGGAACTCCGAGGTGCGCAGGAAGAGCCGCGTGCGCATCTCCCAACGCATGACGTTGGCCCACTGGTTCAGGAGCACCGGCAGGTCCCGCCAGCTCTGCACCCACTTGGCGTACATCGAGTAGATGATGGTCTCCGACGTCGGCCGGATGACCAGCGGCTCCTCCAGCTCCTTCCCCCCGGCTCTCGTGACCACGGCGAGCTCCGGCGCGAAGCCTTCCACGTGCTCCTGCTCCCGCTCGATGAAGCTCATGGGAATCAGGAGCGGGAAGTACGCGTTCTCGTGCCCGGTGGCCTTGAACATGTCGTCCAGGGCACGCTGCATGTTCTCCCAGATCCCGTATCCCCACGGGCGGATGACCATGCTTCCGCGCACCGGCGAATAGTCCGCGAGCTCCGCGCGCAGCACGACCTCGTTGTACCAGGCGGCGAAGTCCTCCCCCCTGGGCGTCAGCTTCTTCTCGTCAGCCATCCGATCTGCCGCTCTGCTTCAGGATCCTCTCACGAAACGCCGCGTCCTCCCGTTTCGCCCGGCGCATGGCGAACCAGCCGGGCACACCGAAGATCAGCAGCGAAGCCACCACCCACGTCACCCGGAAGGAGAATCCCAGCACGTGAGCGGCCAGGACCCCCACCAGCGCCCCCGCCACAGCCGACAGGGTTGCCGCGCCCAGGAGCATCACCCACTCCAGGACGTCCAGGCGCTTCAACGCGCGGCTGGTCACCTCCTTCGCGATGCGCACCGCCTCGGCGTCGTTCTCGTGGCGCCTGCGGACCGCGCGGCTCCTCCTGCTCATGGGGCCGCTCCGGCGGCACTCGAGGCGGTGCCGGGTCCCGACCCCGCCGTGTCGTCCGCCGAGGGTACCCCGACCGTACCGGCGAGAAGCTCCTCGACGCTCACCTCGCGCTCCTCGCCGCTCTTCATGTCCCGCAGCTTCACCACGTCGCGGGCGGCTTCCTCGGGCCCGACGACGAGGGCAGCGCGGGCGCCCTCGGTCTCCGCCGCCTTGAACTGCTTGCGCACCGCCTGCTCACGCAGCGCGTACACCACGCGGTGTCCCCGCTCCCGGAGCCCGTGGGCCAGGCGGTACGCCATGGCGCGCTGCTCCTCGCCGATGACCACTACGAAGTAGTCCACGGCTCTCCTGTACGGGGGCACCAGGCCCCGGTCCGCCAGGAGCTCTCCCAGCACCACGTCCCCCATGCCGAATCCCACCGCGGGCAACGGCTCACCACCCACCAGCTCCAGGAGGCGGTCGTAGCGGCCGCCGCCGCAGATGGCCCGTAGCTCGCCCGCGGTGTCGAAGAGCTCGAAGACGATCCCCGTGTAGTAGGCCAGCCCCCGGACGATGGTGAGGTCCACCTCGACGTAGTCGCCCAGGCCCATGTCCCGGAGGATGGCCACGTACTCCGTCAGGGGAGCGGCGGCGGCGGTGACGGCGGCGTTTCCACCGAACCGCTCGGCGACGCCGTCCAGGTCCAGGGAGGCGAACAGCTTCGCCGCCTCCTCGGCGGCGCCGGGGGCGAGCCCCACCTCCGACTCCAGCTTCTCGACCA
The DNA here is from genome assembly GCA_022340865.1 of Gemmatimonadota bacterium. Classification (GTDB taxonomy): domain Bacteria; phylum Gemmatimonadota; class Gemmatimonadetes; order Longimicrobiales; family Gaopeijiaceae; genus SZUA-318. The sequence continues at coordinate 186,226 of JAJDNC010000103.1, read as the reverse complement.
CCGCGGCCGGCGGCATCTTCCTGAAGCGGTCGATGACGCCGAAGGCGGCACCCAGGCGGCCCTCCGCCACTCCCAGCCCCTCCCGGAGCACGGCGGTGAGCAGGCGGCGGTCGGAGACGCGGGCGCGGAAGTCCTTCTCCGTGAGTCCCAGCTCCCGGAGGGCGTCGATGGCCAACGCCACCACATCGGCGTCGGCCGAGACGCTGTCCTCGCCCACGATGTCGGCGTTCCACTGGAAGTGCTCTCGCAGGCGCCCGCGCTGCTGGCGCTCGTACCGGAAGAGCTGGGGCACGGTGAACCACCGGATGGGCTTGGCCATGCCGCGGCTCCGTTCGCCCAGCACCCGCGCCAGCGTCGGGGTCATCTCCGGCCGGAGCGTGATCTCCCTGCCGCCCTTGTCGACGAAGTTGTAGAGCTGGCCCACGATCTCCTCGCCGCTCTTCTCCACGTACAGGTCCAGCGGCTCCAGCGGCGGCCCGTCGTACTCCAGGAAGCCGTATCGCCGCGAGGCCCGGCGCCACGCCTCGAACAGGTGCTGGCGGAGCGCGAAGTCTTCCGGCGGGAAGTCCCGGAACCCCGGGAGTCGGGAGAAGTTGGGCGTTGTCATGGAGGGCGGAATCTAGCGGCCGGAGGAATCGATTCAACCGGGGCCACGGAGAACTCAGCGGGCGGCCAGCGGCTCCCTCCCCAGCACCTTGAGCGCGCTCCCCACCGTATGACACGACCCGGTGACCACCACCGTCCCGCCGGCGGCCTCCTTCCGCGCCGACTCCAGCGCCGCCACGAAGTCCTCCTCCACCCTCAGGGGACAGACGTGCTCCACGGCCCCGGCGGCATCCTCCACGTCCCAGCGCCGCTCCGGCGGCGCCGAGGGCGGTTGCGTGAGGACGGCCCGGTCCGTCCTGGAGAGGAGGGGCGGGAGCATGACCCGCCAGTCCTTGTCACCCAGCACGCCCACCAGGGCCACGACGGGCTCCGGAAGGGCGACGCGGTCCAGGGTGTCCACCAGCGAGAGGACCCCCGCGGTGTTGTGCGCGACGTCCAGGAGCCAGGTGGTCCCGTCGATGACCTCGATCTGATCCCTGCCCGGGTGCACCACCTGAGCGACTCCCGTCAGCACGGCCTCGGCGTCGGGGCGCAGGCCGTCCGGCAGGTGCTCCAGGATCTCCACCGCGAGAGCCGCGTTCGCCGCCTGGTGCCGCCCTACCAGCGGGGTGCGTACCCGCAGCTCACCCCAGGCACGCGTGCGCAGTGTGAACGCCGTGTGGTCCCTGGCGACGTCGATGCCGGAGAGATCTCCAGGGCGCACGCCGAAGAACGGAGCGCCTCGCTCCCCAGCGATGGAGCGGAACAGCTCGAAGATCGCGGGGTCGGGCTCGGCGGTGACGAAGGGCACGCCCCTCTTGACGATGCCGGCCTTCTCGCGGGCGATGAGGGGCAGCGTGTCACCCAGGTACTCGGCGTGGTCCATGGCCACGTTGGTCACCGCCGACACCAACGGGGTGACGACGTTGGTGGCGTCGAGCCGCCCCCCCAACCCCACCTCCGCCACGGCCAGATCCACGCGCTCCCGGGCGAACGCGTGCAGGCCCAGCACGGTCACGGCCTCGAAGAACGTGAGCCCGAAGCGACGCACGGCGTCGGCGATCTCCGCGGCCCGCTCCGTCAGGACTTCCTCTGCCAGCGCCTCTCCGCCCACCACGACTCGCTCTCGGAACGAGCAGAGGTGGGGCGACGTGAAGCAGCCGGTGCGCACGCCCGACCGGTTCAGCACCGCGGCCAGGGTCGTGGCCACCGATCCCTTTCCGTTGGTCCCGCCCACGTGCAGCACCGGGAAGCGCCGGTGGGGGTCGCCCAGGAAGCTCAGCGCGTCCCGGGTTCGCTCGAGTCCCCAGTGGACGCCCGTGGCGAGGGGCGGGAAGAGCCGTCCCACCAGCGGGTCGGCGAAGGGGCGGTCGAGGCGCTCCGGCGCCACGGGCTGCCCCGCGCCCCGGCCGAAGGGGTGGCTCATGCGCGGTGGATCATCCGGCGGATCGCTCCACCCCCTCGGTTCCCGCGTCCCCCTCCGTGTCCTCGACCCCGACCGTGGCCGCCGGCTTGCCGAGCATGTGTCGGAGCAGGCGCGCCACGGTCTGCTTGAGCTCGCGACGGTCCACGACGATATCCACCATCCCGTGGTCCAGGAGGAACTCCGAGCGCTGGAATCCCTCGGGAAGCTCCTGCTTGATGGTCTCCTCGATGACCCGCGGCCCGGCAAAGCCCACCAGCGCGCCGGGCTCGGCGACGTTGACGTCGCCCAGCATGGCGAACGACGCGGTCACGCCGCCGGTGGTGGGGTTGGTGAGGATGGAGATGTACGGGATCCCCGCCTCGTGGAGCCGCGCCAGCACGGCGGAGGTCTTCGCCATCTGCATCAAGCTGTAGATCCCCTCCTGCATGCGGGCACCGCCGGAGGCGCTCACGATGATCAGCGGGACCTTCTGGCTCAGGGCCGCGCGCCCCGCCCGGGCGATCTTCTCGCCCACCACCGAGCCCATGGAGCCACCCACGAAGGAGAAGTCCATCACGGCGATGACCACGGGGACGTCCTCGATCTCCCCCAGGCCGCTGATGACCGCCTCCGTCTTCCCCTTGGCTTCGGCAGCCGCGATGCGCTCCGGATAGCTCTTCAGGTCGCGGAACCCGAGGGGATCGGCGGCGCGCAGGTGATCGTCCAGCTCCTCGAAGGTCTGGTCGTCGATGAGAAGCTCCAGGTACGCCCCGGCGGGAATGCGCAGGTGATGCCCGCAGCTCGGGCACACGTTCAGGTTCTGCGCCAGCCGTTCGCTGTAGAGGATCTCCCCACAACCGGCGCACTTGTCGAAGACGTTGCTCGGAACATCCCGACGGTCCTGAGCCTGCAGCGGCTTCTTGTCCTTACGGAACCAGGCCAAAGAGGCGCTCCCTTTCGCGGGGTCGGGGCTTCACCGTCCATGGCGCGCGCCGGCGCTCACCCGGGGTGCCCCTGTTCACCGCTCGTCCGCGACGCGCACCGCCAGGGCCACGGCCACCCAGCACATGAGCAGAAACGTCCCGCCGTAGCTGATGAACGGAAGGGGAATACCGGTGATCGGCACGAGCCCCACGGTCATGCCGATATTGACGAAGATGTGAACGAGCCAGGCTCCGAAGATACCCAACAGCACCAGGCCGGCAAAGGGATCCGGTGAGTCCTGGGCCCGCTTGACGAGCCGCCAGAGCACGTACGTGAAGGCGAGGAGAACCAGCAGGGCGCCCACGAAGCCGAGCTCCTCTCCCACCACGCTGAAGATGAAGTCGGTGTGCTGCTCGGGGAGGAAGTCGAAGCGTTTCTGCGTGCCCAGGGTGAAGCCCTTCCCCAGGAGCCCGCCGGATCCGATGGCCACCTTGGACTGGATGATCTGGTACCCCGCGCCCCTGGGATCCGCGTTGGGGTTGAGAAAGACCAGAATGCGGTTCTGCTGGTACGCCTTCAGCGACTTCCACAGCGGGCGCGCGATGGTCCCGGCCGCCAGGTTCGCCAGCACCACCGTCACCGACTCGAAGAGGAAGAGGCGGTACCGGTACAGGTACAGGAAGGCGAGCACGCCCAGGATGTACAGCGTCCAGATCTCGGTGTTGAACGCCAGAACCAGCCCCACCACGGGGCTCGCCACCAGCAGCAGCATGGCGATGGGGGCACCGGCCCAGAAGAGCATGGCGATGAGGATCCCCACGAAGGCCATGGCGGTCCCCAGATCCGGCTGCAGCATCACCAGGCCCAGGGGAAGCGCCACCACGGCGGCCGGCGCCAGCAGATCCCTGAGCGACGTGGGCGCCTCCGTCCGCTGCGCCAGCAGACGGGCCAGCACCAGGATGGTGGCGATCTTGGCGATCTCCGAGGGCTGGAACCCGATGGGACCGAAACGGATCCAGCTCTTCACGCCCGCCGCCGTCCCCCCGCCCGTGCCGACGACCAGCGTGATCGCCAGCAGCAACACGCTGAACACATACGACGGCACCGCCACCCACTCGATCCAGCGCAACGGCACGCGCGCCAGCACGGTGAACGCCATGAGGGCGAGGGCGAACCACAGGCTCTGACGGATCCACGCATGCGCCGTGACGGGGTTGGGGATGTAGACCACCCCCGCCGAATAGATCATGGCGATGCCGAAGAGCGAGAGCGCCAGGATCGCGAGCACCAGCGGTGGGTCCACCGCCCATCTCCGGAACAGGCGGATCATCGGTGCTTCCCGAAGCGAGCCTGGTACCAGGGCGGAATCCCCAGGCCGGCCCTGATGTAGTCCTGATACGTCTGGATCGTGTCGATGGGAAGCCCGTACTTCTTCCGGAGGTAATAGTCGGCGGCCTTGGCCACGATGGGCGCGGCGATGCTCCCGCCGTGCTCACCGTGCTCCACCACCGCCACGATGACGATCTCCGGGGGCTTGCCCGGGGGACCCGCCATCCCCGCGAACCACGCGTGGTCCCCGGCGGTCCCCTGCAGGCTCTGCACGTTCTGCGCCGTTCCGGTCTTCCCCCAGACGTACCAGTACTGGAGCGCGGTCTCGTAGTGGGCCGTGCCCCCCGGCGCGGTGGCCCTGCGCAGACCGTCCCGGAGCGCCGCCAGGCTCCGGGGCGACAGGTGCAGCGACCAGGCATCGCCGGTCTTCACGCCCCTGGCGATGGACGGGGCCGGCGCCGTCCCGTCCCGGGCCAGCGCCGTGTAGAACTGCGCCATCTTGAGGGGCGTCTGCGAATTGGGCCCCTGGCCGATGGCGAGGTTCAGCACCTCGCCCTCCTGGCCCGTGTAGTTCCAGGGGGGCCGCTGCCAGAACTTGGGGCTGTCCGGAAAGACGCCCGTCGCCTCCTGGGGCAGGTCGATGGGGCACGGCTTGCTGAAGCCGATGTCGGTGGCCGCCTTCAAGAGGCGGTCCAGGCCGATCTTCAGCCCCAGCTGATAGAAGTAGATGTCACACGAGTTGCCGATGGCCTCCTCGAGGGTCTGCTTCCCGTGGCCGGCGGCGTCCCAGCAGTGCCACGCCCGCCCTCCCCACATGAAGACCCCGGTGCAGCGTTCGGGCATGGTGTCCCCAGGGCTCACCACCCCGAGCTCCAGGCCGATGGCCGCCGTGGCCAGCTTGAACGTCGAGCCCGGGGGGTAGCGGCTCATCACGGCGCGGTCGAGGAGGGGATGCTGAGGGTCGGAGTTGAGCTTGGCCCAGAGGTCCGGGGCGATGCCGCCCACGAACGCGTTGGGGTCGAACGAGGGCGCCGAGTAGAGGGCCAGCACCCCCCCGTCGGACGGGTCCATGGCCACCACCGCCCCGGCCATGGAGTCCGGGAAGATGTGCGCGATCCACTTCTGCAGGTCGAGGTCCAGGTTCAGGTGCAGGTCCTTGCCCGGTGTCCCCGGGTCCGCGGTGAAGCCCTTGAAGTCCCCGACGATCCTGCCCCGGGCGTCCACCTCCACGGTGCGCAGGCCCGGCCTTCCCTGCAGCGTGCGCTCGTACTCCTTCTCGATGCCGGTCTTCCCCACCACCATGCCCTGCGCGTACACCGAGTCGGGGAACTCCGGCGACCCCAGCTCGTCGGCGGTGATCTCCCCCACGTAGCCCAGCACGTGGGCGGCCGCGGGCCCGAGGAGGTAGCGTCGTCGCGGGCGCATGCCGATGTAGACGTCGGGAAACTCGGCACTCCGTTCCTCCAGCGCGCTCACCACCTTGAAGTCCGCGTCCCCATCCACCACGACCTCCGTGCCGTAGCGGCGCATGGTGGAGATCACCCGGTCGATGCGCTCGTCGGAGAGGTCGACGTACTTCCTCATGCGGTGGAGCGTCGCCCTCACGGAGTCCAGAGGCTCGGGGAGGAGCGTGATGGCGTATCCCGGCACGTTGTCGGCGAGGACCTTCCCGTTGCGGTCGTAAATGGTGCCGCGCGGCGCCGGCACGGGAAGCTGGCGCAACCGGTTCGACTCGGCCTTGAGCCTCCAGACCGTGGAGCCCAGGACCTGCATCCGGAAGAAAGCCGCGGCGAGGATCCCCATGAATAGGAAGAGCGCGGCCTGGGCGGCCAGCGCGCGAGTGCGCCGCAGGTGGGGATGGAACAGCTTCACCGTGAGGTCTCCCTCCAGAGCCCCGACACGGTCAGCACCACGATCCCCGTCACCGCGGCATACACCCCGCCCAGAAAGCCCTGGACCAGCACCTGGTCCGCGAACGGCTGCCGGAGCGCCTCGCCCATGGCGAGCCAGGCGACCAGATCGCGCACCCACTTTCCTATCACGAAGTACGATACCAGGAAGACGAGGGAGTCTCCAACGAACAGGCTCCGGGTCACGGCGCCCAGAAGCCCCACCACGGTCATGGCCACCGCATTGGCACCGAAGGAGGCCACGCTGAGCGCGTCCTCCAGAAGCCCCATGGCCAGGCCCAGCCCCGCTGCGGTGCCGACGCCGACCTCCCGAGCCGCGAGGAGGAGCGCGACGGTCAGCAGGTCGGGTGCGGCGTGCCGCACCCCCAGGCCCACGTGGAGCAGAAAATGGAGCAGGACGAGGACGGCGACCACGACCCACACCCGCGTGCGGGCCCTCATCATCCGCCTCCCGCCTCCGGGCCTCCCACGTCCCTCCGGAGCTGCTCCACGAGGGCGCGGAGCCGGCGCACGGTGTCGGTGATGGCCCTCAAGCTGTCCGCCCGGGCATGCTCCCTGCGAAGGCTCTCTTCCCGCGTGCGCACGGAGTCGAGGGGCCATGCCCGGCTGACGTCGAGGACGGGCTTCCCTACGGCCACCAGCACGTGGGTCACCGCCCCCGGCTGCACCATGGGCCTCAGCCAGTAGCTCTTGAGCCATCCCCCCTTGGTCTCCGCCACGCCGTCGATGCGGCCGATGGGGATGCCGCGGGGGAAGACGCCGCCCAGGCCACTGGTGAGGACCAGCGTGCCGTCCGGAACCGCCTCGTGGTAGGGCATCCCGTTGAGGACCATGCGATCCTCCTCGCGGAACGCTCCCCGCCGGTCCTCCACCAGACCGAAGCCGGTGCCGTCGGCCAGCATGGCGGATGCCCGGAAGTCGGGGTGCGCCCAATCCATGCCCACCGACGTATGGGCTCGCACTTCCCGGATGACGCCTACCAGCCCGTAGGGATCCACCACCGGAGCGCCCTCCGCGACGCCGTCCTGGGAGCCCAGGTCCACCAGGAACATGCTCTCGGAGCCGGGGGTCCCGGGCCGGAGCACGGATGCCGGTCGGAAGGAGGGCCCGATGCGGGCGGAGAGCCCCAGGAGGGCCCGCAGCGTACGGTTCTCGTCCCCCAACGCGCTCTGCGTGGCGAGGATCGCGGTCACCGAGTCGAGCCGTGCCTGGAGCGCCTCGACCTTGCGTGACCGGAGCTCAGCCGCGACGAGGTGCTCCTGCGTGGCGAGAACGGGCTTCAGGAGCGTCGCGCGCAGACTCCAGGAGATGCCTTGCTGAGCCCCCTCGGGGAGATACGAGGAGGCCAGGGCCAGGATGAGGAAAGCCGCCGCCAGTATCCCCTGGCGCCGGCCGCCGGTGCGCTCGGGCTCAGGTGAGTAGGCGGGCACGGGGCTTCACCCACCCGCGACTACTGTACAAGGACGCTGCGGTACTTCTGCAGGTCGTCGAGGATGCGGCCGGCGCCCCGCACCACGCAGGTCAGCGGCTCTTCGTCCGTATGGATGGGGAGGTTGGTCTCGTGATGGAGAAGCCGATCCAGCCCCCGGATCAAGGCGCCCCCACCCGTCATGACGATTCCCCGGTCCACGATATCGGACGACAGCTCGGGCGGCGTGATCTCCAGCGCCCGCCGCACCGCCTCCACCACCGCCTGGATGGGTTCCTGGATGCACTCGCGGATCTCCTGCGAGTGCACGGTCGCCGTCTTCGGGATGCCACTCACGAGATCCCGCCCCTTCACCTCCATCTCCCGCTCTTCGCCGAAGTCGAATGCCGAGCCCACCTGGATCTTGATCGCCTCGGCGGTGGGCTCTCCGATGAGCAGGTTGTAGTTCTTGCGCAGGAACGTGACGATGGCCGAGTCCAACTCGTCGCCCCCCACCCGGATGGAAGTGTTGGACACGATGCCGGAGAGGGCAATGACCGCGATCTCCGTGGTCCCGCCTCCGATGTCGATGACCATGTTCCCGGTGGGAGTCTCCACCGGCAGCCCCACGCCGATGGCCGCCGCCATGGGCTCGTCCACCATGTAGACGGCCTTGGCCCCCGCCGCCATGGCCGACGACCGCACGGCGCGCCGCTCGAGCTCGGTGATCCCCGACGGCACGCCCACCACCACGCGCGGCTTGATGCGGAACACGCGCTTCGCCGTGACGTGCTTCAGGAAGTGGCGCAGCATCATCTCCGTGACGTCGACGTCGGCGATGACGCCGTCCTTCAACGGCCGGATGGCCTCGATGCCCTCGGGAGTGCGGCCGAGCATACGCTTGGCCTCGAGACCAATGCCCATGATGCGCTTGGTCCCCCGCTCCACCGCCACGACGGAGGGTTCGTTCAGCACGATCCCCTCCCCCTTGACGTACACGAGGGTGTTCGCCGTGCCCAGGTCGACGGCGATGTCGTTCACGGGGATGAGACGCCCCGAGTTGAACCAGCTGCTCAGTCCGGCCAATGCTCGCTTCAGGTCAACGGAGAGTGGGCCCAGAAGGGCGCGTGCAAACGTACGTTTCCCCTCGGCGTGATGCCAGGGCTTTCGTTGGGCAGAACGCCGAAAGGCTGCTGATACACGGCGGGCTCACGCGGTTCCCGTGCTCCCGAAGCCCCCTTCGCCCCGCCCGGTGGCGGACAGCTCGCCGCTCTCGGCGATGTCGGGCGTCTCGAAGCGTGCGAACACGAGCTGGGCGATGCGCTCGCCCCGCGCCAAGGTCACAGGAGCCCCGCCCAGGTTCTGCAGGATGATGCGCAGCTCGCCCCGATAGTCCGGGTCGATGGTGCCGGGGCTGTTCGGCATGGTGATGCCGTGCTTCAGCGCGAGCCCCGAGCGCGGGCGTACCTGACACTCGACGCCCTCGGGAAGCTCCATGACCAGCCCGGTGCTCACCAGCCGGATCTCCCCGGGCTGCAAGACCACCTCGTCTTCCGCCGAGCGGATGTCGAAGCCCGCCGCATGCGGCGTGGCCCGCTCGGGCAGAGGCAGATCCGGATTGCCGGCCAGGCGACGAAAGTAGACCCGGGGGCGGAGCGGGACGGCTCCGCCCCCGGGCCGGGCGTCCTGGGACGCCCCCGCCTGCTTCGGCTCTCTCGCCTGGGTCACGCCTTCTTGGTGACCTTGAGGAAGTCGTCGACCTTCCTCGGCTTCATGCCGAAGGCCGCGGCGACTCCCGGGAAGGTGATGTGGCCGTCCACGGCGTTCACGCCGAGCTTCAGGGCGGTGTCGTCCCTGCACGCCTTCTTCCACCCCTTGTTGGCCAGGGCGATGGCGTAGGGAAGCGTGGCGTTGGTGAGCGCCAGCGTCGAGGTACGGGGCACGCCGCCCGGCATGTTGGCTACTGCGTAGTGGATGACGTTGTCCACGACGTACACGGGATCGTGATGCGTCGTCGGCTTGATGGTCTCCACGCAGCCGCCCTGATCCACGGCGACGTCCACGATGACCGTGCCGGGACGCATGAGCTTGAGGTCCTCACGCGTGACCAGGCGCGGCGCCTTGGCGCCGGCGATGAGCACCGCGCCGATGATGAGATCCGCGTCCTCCACCTGCTTGCGGATGGCGTAGCGCGTGCTGAACAGGCAGCTCACGTTGGCCGGCATGACGTCGTCCAGATAGCGCAGCCTGTGCAGGTCCACGTCCATGATGCTCACGCGGGCACCCATGCCGGCGGCCATCTTCGCGGCGTTGGTTCCCACGACCCCGCCACCGAGGATGAGCACCTTGCCCGGAAGCACGCCGGGGACACCGCCCAGGAGTGTCCCCAGGCCACCCTGGTGTTTCTCCAGGTACTTCGCGCCCTCCTGCACCGCCATGCGCCCCGCGACCTCGGACATCGGGGTCAGCAGAGGCAGCTCGCCGGAGGGGAGCTCCACCGTCTCGTAGGCGATGGCGATGGCCTTGGTCTTGAGGAACGCCTTGGTGAGCTCCTCGTCCGCCGCGAAGTGGAAGTACGTGAAGAGCACCTGGCCCTTGCGGATCTTCGGCCACTCCTTGCGGATGGGCTCCTTCACCTTGAGGATCATCTGCGCCCGCTTCCACACCTCGTCGGCGGTCTTCACGATCTCCGCACCCGCCGCCTCGTAGAAGTCGTCCGTGAAGCCGCTGCCGAGGCCGGCGTTCTTCTCGATGACCAGCTTATGGCCTTCCGCCGTGAGCATCTCCGCTCCGGCGGGTGTGAGCGCGACGCGGTATTCGTCGGGCTTGATCTCCTTGGGTACGCCGATGAGCATGTCCGTCTCGCTTGCCTAGGGGTCGATCTCGGTCGTCTGTGGGGAGGGACCGGGCCCCACCGCCTCAACGACACGGACGGAGCCCTAGCGCATCAAAGCTAGTGCACCCGAGCACAAGGACAACGGGAGTCGCGTCCCCCCCGGCAATCGGCGCCTACGCCCGCCCGAGGCGCAGCACCAGCTGGTGCTCGGGAGCGCAGTAGCGGCCCGCCAGCTCCGCGACCTCCTCCGGCGTGACGGCGTCCAGGCGGGCGAGAATCTCGTCCAGAGCCATGAAGGGCTCGTCGTACAGGCCGAAGGCCGTCAGCCGGTGCAGACGTGCCGACGTGGATTCCAGCGAGATGAGGACCTGGCCCTTCACCTGCTGCTTCGTGCGCTGGAGCTCGTCGGGGGGGATCCCGCTCCCCGCCACCTTCGCCATCTCCGTCCGCACGGCTGCCACGGCCCGCTCCTCCGTCGCCGGGCGGGTCCCGACGTACACCCCGCCGACCCCACCCTCCTTCTGGAAGGATTGGTACGTGTATACCGAATAGCAGAGGCCGAGCTCCTCCCGGACCTTCTGGAAGAGCCGAGAGCTCATTCCGCCTCCCAGCGTCGCCGACAGCAGGATAAGGGCATAGCGTGAGGGGTCCGAGTGGCGGGGAAGAGCCGTGCCGAGGACCACGTGAGATTGTGCGCTGTCCCGCGTCACCCGCTCGTCGCCCTCCGCCGGGGGCGGAGGCGCCACCACGTCGTGGGGGGGAGCGCCGCCGTCGAGGCCTTCGAAGAGCGCCGCCACCCCGTCCAGGAAGGCGTCGTGCTCCAGGTTGCCAGCCCCCGCCACCAGCAGGCTGCGCCCGCGGTACGCCTCCGCATGGAGCCCGCGCAGGTCCGCGGCGGTGAGCTCCGCGACGGTCTCCGCGGTTCCGAGGATGGAGCGGCCGTACGGATGGCTCCCGTACAGACGCGCCCCGTGCAGCTCGAAGACGAGGTCGTCGGGGGTGTCTTCCACCTGGGCGATCTCCTCCAGGATCACCTCCCTCTCGAGCTCCAGGTCCGTGTCACGCAAGGAGGGATTGAGCACCATATCGGCAAGCACGTCGAGGGCGTCCGGAAGGTGCCGACCCAGGACCCGCGCCTGGAAGGCGGTATGCTCCCGGCTGGTGTAGGCATCCAGGGCCCCGCCCAGCGCCTCCAGCGACAGGGCGATGTCGTGGGCGGTGCGCCGGTCGGTGCCCTTGAAGACCATGTGCTCCAGAAGGTGGCTGGCGCCGGAGCGGGCCGCCGGATCGTGGGCTGCGCCGTGACGCACCCACACCCCGGCGGAGACCGAGCGACGGCCGGGGACCTGCTCGGTGACTACCTGCACGCCGTTGGGGAGCACGCTCTCGCGGATGGCGCCCTCGGTAATCGTGACGACGCCGGCCAGCTCCCTGACCCCGGACGGCGAGGAGGGCACGGGCGGAAGCCCGTGCCCTCCCCGAGAGGGTCCACCCATCGGGCCCGCCGTCACCCTCCCGCGGCGGCGGTCGCCTCTGGGGCGCCGGACGGCTCGGTGGCGCCGGCCTCCTCCGCCAGAGCGGCCTTCCGCGACAAGCGCAAACGGCCCTTCTCGTCGATGGACAGGAGCTTGACCCTGGTGATGTCGCCCTTCTTCAGCACATCCTCGGTCTTCTCCGTGCGCGACTCCTGGAGCTCGGAGATGTGGCACAGCCCCTCGATGCCCGGCAGGATCTCGATGAAGGCGCCGAACGTGGTGGTGTTCTTCACCGGCCCCTCGTAGACGCGCCCCACCTCGGGCTCCTGACAGATGGCCTCGATCATCTCACGGGCGCGCGCGCCGGCCTCGCCGGACACCGCGGCGATCTTCACCAGCCCCGAGTCATCGATGTCGATGGTGGCGCCCGACTCGTCCTGGATGGCTCGGATGGTCTTGCCCTTCGGGCCGATGATCTCCCCGATCTTCTCCGGATTGATCTGGATGGAGATGATGCGCGGCGCGTACTGGGAGATGTCCTCCCTGGGCGCCGACAGCGTCTGATCCATGATGCCCAGGATGTGCATGCGCCCACGGTTGGCCCGCTGGAGCGCCTCTTCGAGAATCTCCACCGTGAGCCCCTCGATCTTGATGTCCATCTGGATCGAGGTCACGCCCTTGCGCGTTCCGGCGACCTTGAAGTCCATGTCGCCCAGCGCGTCCTCCATGCCCAGGATGTCGGTGAGCACGGCGACCCGCTCGCCTTCCTTGATGAGACCCATGGCCACCCCGGCACACGCCGCGCGGATAGGCACGCCGGCATCCATGAGGGACAGCGACGACGAGCATACCGTGGCCATGGACGAGGAGCCGTTGGACTCCAGGATGTCGGACACGATCCGCACCGTGTAGGGAAAGTCGTCGTAGGGGGGGAGGAGCGGCTGGATAGCCCGCTCCGCCAGGTTCCCGTGGCCGATCTCCCGGCGGGAGGTGCTGCGGAAGGGGCGCGCCTCCGCGGTGCAGAAGGGGGGGAAGTTGTAGTGCAGCATGAACGACTTCGTGACCTCCTCGCGGGAGTCGATGGAGTCGATTCGCTGCTCGTCGCGGGCGGTGCCCAGAGTGACCACGCCAAGCGACTGGGTCTGGCCCCGCGTGAAGAGTGCCGAGCCGTGGGTCCGGGGCAGCACGCCCACCTCGCACGTGATGGGCCTGATCTCATCCAGGCCGCGGCCGTCTGCCCGCTCCCCCTTGTCCAGGATCTGCTGGCGCATCGTCTTCTTCTCGATGCCCCGGAGGATCTCGCCCATGTCCTTCTCGTAGGCGGCAACGTCGTCATCGTCGCCGGAGAACTGCGAGACCAGGTCCTCCTTGAGGGCGGCCATGGCCTGATGCCGCTCCTGCTTGTCGGTGAGGTTGAGCGCCTCCTCGACACGGGCCGCGGCCAGGTCCTCGACCTTGGCACGGAGCGCGGCATCGGGCTCGATGGGCGTCCACTCCATGTCGGGCACCTTGTGCCCCTCCAGCAGCTCGTTCTGGAGCGCCACCAGCTCCTTGATGCCCTCGTGGGCCACCTGGAGCCCCTCGACGATATCGGCCTCGGGCACTTCGATGGCGCCGCCCTCGACCATGGTGATGGCTTCGGCGGAGCCCACCACCGTGATGTCGACGTCGGAGTACTCGAGCTGCTGGAAGGTGGGGTTGAGGATCCACGTCCCCTTGATGCGCCCGATCCGTACGGCGGCCAGCGGCGTGTTGAAGGGGATCTTGGACATGTTCAGCGCCACCGAGCAGCCCAGGACGCCGAGGACGTCGGCGTTGTTCTCCTGGTCGGCGGAGAGCACGAAGCAGGCGAGCTGCACGTCGTGCATGAAGCCGTCCGGCATGAGCGGCCGGATGGGCCGGTCGATCTGGCGGGCGGACAGGATCTCGTTCTCACCGGGGCGGCCCTCACGCTTGAAGAAGCCGCCGGGGATCTTGCCCGCAGCGTAGGTCTTCTCCCGGTACTCCACGGTCATGGGAAAGAAGGGCAGGTGCGTGGGCCCGTCGCTGACGACGGCGGTGCACAGCACCATGGTGTCGCCGTACTGCACCACGCAGGAGCCGTGGGCCAGCTTGGCCATGCGGCCGATCTCGAGCGACAGCGTACGCCCGGCGAACTGCCGCTCCATTCTCTGGATCATTGGATCAACTCACTTCGGTTGGGACCCCTCTACGGTGGTCCTCTGAAACAGCTTGCCGAAGCGCGTCACGGAGGACGGAGGAGAGAGCGACCGCCGCAGGGGGCACGCGTGTCGCGCGTCGCCCGTCATGCAGCCTCGTAGTTTGGTGAGGCCGTCTCTCGTCCGAGGCCGCGAGGCTCCCGGCAAAGAAGGAAACTTCTAGTGACGCAGACCCAGGTCTGCGATGACCTGCCGATAACGCTCCAGGTCCGTGCGCCTCAGGTACTCGAGGAGGCGCCGCCGCTTGCCGACCATCTTCAGCAGGCCGCGCCGGCTGTGGTGGTCCTTCTGGTGCTTGTCGAAGTGCTCGCGCAGGTCGTCGATGCGAGCGGTGAGGAGCGCCACCTGCACGGCGGGGCTCCCACGGTCGGTGTCGTGGAGTTGGTACTTCTGGATGATCTCTTCCTTGTCGAACGCCATGGGGCGCCGTGCCTCCTCAAGAGTCGTAAGCTGCAGGGGAAGCTGAACTTCCACGTTCATTCAGCCTTGCAAGATAGAACAACCAAAGGTTGCGGTCCAGCGGGTCCGGCATGTTCCCGGTCCCCCCGCCTCGCACCCCGAGCGCTACCCGGGCCGCGGCGCGTCCAGGATTCCGCGCACGGCCTCCACGTCCTCGCGCATCCGGCTCACCAGCGCGGCCGCGGTCCGGAACGGCCGCACCGCACGCAGATGCTCGATGAAGTCCACCCGCACCTCCTCCCCGTAGAGGTCCCCGTCGTAGTCCAGCAGGTGGAGCTCGATGCTGGGGGGGGAGCCCTGGAAGGTAGGCCGCGGGCCCAGGTGCAGCGCCCCCTTGTACGTGCCGCTTCGGAGCACGCCCCATACCGCGTACACGCCGGGGGGCGGGATGAGCTTGCCGGCGTCGGACACCTTGAGGTTCGCGGTGGGGAAGCCCAGCTCCTTGCCACGCCCGTCCCCGCGCACCACGATGCCCCGGCACGAGTACGGACGGCCGAGACACGCCATGGCCTCGCGCAGGCGGGCCCCCTGCACCGCCCGGCGGATGCGTGACGAAGACACCGGGTGGCCCTCGCTTTCGATGGGAGGCACCACGTCCACCGCGAAGCCGAGCTCGCGGCCTATGGCTCTGAGCGTCTCGGCGTCGCCGGAGCGGCCCTTCCCGAAGCCGTGATCGTAGCCGATGACCAGCTCCTCGACCCCCAGACGTCCCACGAGGATCTCCTCGACGAAGTGCCGGGGCTCGTAGCGGGACAGCGTCTGCGTGAAGCTGATGAAGACCGCGTAGTCCAGGCCGCTCTCCGCCAGGATCTCCTTCTTCTCCACCGGAGTGGTGAGCAGGGGCGGGGCGTGCTCCGGCCTGACGATGCGGAGGGGGTGCGGATCGAAGGTGACCAGGACGCTTCTGCGTCCGGTGCTCTCGGCCCGACGGCGTATCTCCTGGAGCACGGCCCAGTGGCCCCGGTGCACCCCGTCGAAGGTGCCCACCGTGACCACGGTTCCCCTGTCGGAGGGGATTCCGGGGCGGTGCGCCCAGTGAACCGTGCCCTCAGTCATGCGCGAAGACCTTTCTCGGGCGGAAGCGGCCACCCGACAGATCGCCCACCGCCACCAGATCGTCCCCCCGGGCGGCCACCGCAGGCGACGCGTCCGGGCACCCCGGACAGGGAACCACCCGTCCGTGCCGGAGGTCGCCCACCGCCGCTTCATCGACCTGCGTCCGCGGTATGTGCGCCAGCGCATCCAGCGGAGCGACCCAGTGGCTCGCCACGCGCTCCGGCGCCGCCAGGTCGTCCAGGGCCAGCGCGTCGGCCACCTGGAACGGGCCCACGGCCGTGCGTCGGAGCGCCGTGAGGTGCGCCCCTACACCCAGGACGTCTCCCAGGTCCCGGGCCAGGGCGCGGACGTATGTGCCGCTGGAACAGCGGATCCGCAGCCCCACCTCGGGAGGTCGGAAGAAGCTGACCTCCAGAGCGTACACGGTGACCTCCTGCGGCGGCAGACTCGGCGCCGCTCCCCGGCGGGCGAGGCGATGCGCGGCCACCCCGGCCACCTTCTTGGCGGAGTAGGCCGGCGGGACCTGCAGGATCGGGCCACGCAGACCCGCCAGCGCCTCTTCCACCTGGCTGAGGCCCAGGTCCCGCCACCCCTCCGACGCCGCGACCACCTCCCCCTCCGGATCCAGGGTGTCGGTGGCCACCCCGAGTCGGGCCACCGCCTCGTAGCGCTTCTCCATGCCCGTGACGAACTCGGCCAGCCGGGTGGCCCGGCCGACGCACAGCAGGAGAAGCCCGGAGGCGAACGGATCCAGCGTGCCGGTGTGTCCGACGCGTCGCTCCCCCAGGGCTCGGCGTGCGGCGGCGACCACGTCGTGCGACGTGGGTCCCGGGGGCTTGTCCACGGGCAGGAAGGCGTCTCGCGCCGTGCCGCTCACGCGTCCTCTTCCTCCTCGCCCTCTTCCCCGTCCTTCTCGCTCTCGACGCCCTCGTCGGCGGTGTCTCCGACGGACCCGTGGGGCAGCACCTCCGCGAGGATGGCCTCGATGCGCTGCGCCTCCTCCAGGGAGGTGTCCTGGAGAAAGCGGAGCTCCGGGATACGGCGGACATGCAGTGTCCGACCCAGCGTACGCCGCAGGAAAGGGGCGGCGGCGTGCAGGCCCTCGAGGCTGCCGCGCCGATCGGCCTCCTGGCCATGAAGACGCACGTGGACCTTCGCCGTGGTCAGGTCGGCGGCCACGTGCACCGCGGTCACGGTGACATCTCCGACGCGGGGGTCCCGAACCGAGGTGCGCAGGAGCTCGGAGAGCTCACGCCGAAGCTGCTCGTTCAGCCGAGCGATGCGCTTCGAGGCCATCAGCAGGCGACGGCGAAGCTCACGTGAGATCCCGCCGCGCTTCCGTCACGGTCACGCCCCGGGCCTCCTGCACCAGATGGTTCGCCTTGTCGAGGACGGACTCGGCGAAACGGCCATCGGTGGCCACCAGAGCGATGGAGATCTCCGCGCGCGCATGCACGTCCTGGTAGCCGGTCTCGGACACGGAAACGTTGAACCGGTTGCGCAGCCGGTCCTTCAGGGAGCGGACCACGGAGCGCTTCTCCTTGAGGGATGCGCACCCGTGAAGGGAGAGCTGCCAGGTCTGCCAGGCCACCACCATATCGATCGGAGAGCCGTGATCAGCTGGCTCCGGCCAGCGTCCTGGCGACCTCTTGCACGGTATAGCACTCGATGACGTCGCCGACCTTGATGTCGTTGAAGTTGGCGATGCCGATGCCGCACTCGAAGCCGTCACGCACTTCCTTCACGTCGTCCTTGAAGCGCTTCAGGGAGCCGAGCTCGCCATCGTATACGACGACGCCGTCGCGGATGAGGCGCAACCGTCCCTTCCGCTCGATGACGCCTTCCGACACGTAGCAGCCGGCGATGGTCCCCACCTTGCTGATGCGGAAGATCTCCCGCACCTCGGCAGCGCCCAGGATCGTCTCCTTCTTCTCCGGCGACAGCATGCCCTCGAGGGCGGCGCGCACGTCGTCCACCGCCTCGTAGATCACGTCGTAGACCTGGATGTCCACCCCCGAGCGCTCGGCCTCGACGCGGGCGGCGGTCTGCGGGCGGACCCGGAAGCCGATGATGACCGCACCCGCCGTGTGCGCGAGGAGGACGTCGGATTCGTTGATGGCGCCCACGGCCCGGTGGATGATCTCCACCTGGACCTCGTCGGTGCCGAGCTGCTCCAGGGAATCCGCCACGGCCTGCACCGAGCCGTCCACGTCACCCTTGATGACGAGGGGCAGCGTGGAGGTGCGCCCGGAGGCGACGAGCTGGGAGAAGTCTCCGAGCTTGAACCCGCGCTCGCGGATGCGAAGCTGCTTCTCACGGTCCAGGCGCTGGCGGTTCTGGGCGATGCTGGCAGCCTGGTCTGCGTCCATGGCCTGGAAGGTGTCCCCGGCCTGCGGCACTCCGGACGACCCCAGCACCTGAGCCGGGACGCCGGGACCGACCTCGTCCACCGAATTACCGCGCTCGTCCAGGAGCGCGCGCACCCGCCCGTCGTACATGCCGCACAGGAACGAATCGCCGACATGCAGCGTGCCCCGCTGCACCAGGACCGTGACCACCGGGCCCTTGCCCACGTCGAGCTGGGCCTCGATGACCGCGCCGTGGGCTTCCCGGTCGGGATTGGCCTTCAGCTCGAGCATCTCCGCCTGGAGAAGGACCTTCTCCAGGAGCTCGTCGATCCCGTGGCCCGTCTTGGCGGAGATCTCCGCCACGAGCACGTCCCCGCCGAAGTCCTCGGTCTGCACCGAGTGCTGAAGGAGCTCCTGCTTCACCTTCATGGCATTGGCCGCCGGCAGGTCGACCTTGTTGATGGCCACCACCATGGGCACACCTGCGTTGCGCGCGTGGCTGATGGCCTCGATGGTCTGCGGCATCACCGAATCGTCGGCGGCGACGATGAGGATGACCACGTCGGTTACGTCGGCGCCGCGGGCCCGCATGGCGGTGAAGGCGGCGTGCCCCGGCGTGTCCAGGAACGTGATGCTGCGCTTGTCCGGAAGGCGCACATGGTAGGCGCCGATGTGCTGCGTGATGCCGCCGGCCTCGCCGGCCACGACGTTCGACTTCCGGACCCGGTCGAGGAGGAGCGTCTTGCCGTGGTCGACGTGGCCCATGACCGTCACGACCGGAGGCCTGGGCCTCAGGCTCTCGGGGGCATCCTCCTCCGCCTCCTCTTCCACCTCGGCCCCGTACTCCTCTTCACGGACGGCGGTGAAGCCGAACTCCTCGAGGAGCATCTCGATCTGCGGGAAGTCCAGGCGCTGGTTGATGGTCACCAGCAGGCCCAGGTTCTTGAACGCCGAGCCGATGATCTCCGTGGACGAGACGTCCATGAGCTCGGCGAGCTCAGCGACGGTGAGGAACTCGTTCACCCGCACCGTGCGGGCCTCGCGCTCCCGCTCCTGGCGCTCCTCCTCCTCCTGTGCCTCCATCTCCTCGCGGCGCGACCCCTTCCGACGCTTCTTGCCCTTCCCACCACCCTTCACCTCGGCCATGAAGCGCTGGAGGTTCTCCTGCACCGCGTCCTGGTCCACACGCTGGCGCTTCTTCCCCTTCTTGCCCTTGCCCCCCTCCTTGCGCCGGCCGTCGGGCGTGTAGCCCTCCGCCTGGATGCGCACCTGTCCACCGGGTCCGGCGCTCGCCGCCGGAGCGGGGGTGGGGCGGCGGATGACCCGCGTCGGGGCGGGGCCCTGGGGTGCTCCACGACGAGCCGGCTGCGGCTTCACCGGAGCCGGTGCCGGCTCCTCGGCCTCGACGTCCTCGGCCTCCGGCTCCTCCTCGGCGGCCTCCACCGGTTCCTCCTCGGCCTCGGAAGCCTCCTCCTCGAGAGCCCCGGACGCTGCCGGCTCCTCCTCGGCCTCGACCTCTTCCTCGGCCTCGGCCTCGACCTGTTCCTCGGCCTCGACCTCTTCCTCGGCCTCGACCTGTTCCTCGGCCTCGACCTCTTCCTCGACCTCTTCCTCGACCTCCTCCTCATCCACCGCCTCGGAGGCGGCCACGGCTGGGGCCTCGGCCTCCGGCTCCGGTGGGGCCTCTTCCTCGTCCTCGGCCTCAGGCTCGGGCTCCGCCTTGGCGGCACGACGACGACGACGACGACGACGAGGCCCCGAGGCCGCGTCTTCGAGGGCGGCAGCGACAGCGGCGGCCGGGTCCTTGTGGCCAGCCCGACGCTCACGCTCGACCCGAGCCAACACCTTGGCCACCTGGCCCTCGGTGATGCTCGCGTCCTCGTCCGGGACGGGAATACCCATCTCCCGAAGAAGGGCGATTAGGACCTCCGTATCGACCCTGAGGTCCTGAGCTAGCTCGCTGACCCGCATGCTGTCGCTATTCCTCCACGTCGTCCGCTGCTGCTCCGTCGTCGACCGGCCCCAGCCTTCGCTGGAGCTCGTCGGCGAACGTCTCCGCAGTCACGGCAACCGCCGAAACGGGCCCCGCCCCCACGGCAGCGCCCAAGGTGGCTCGATCCCCCAGGATGGCCTGGGGGATCGACCGGTTCTCCAAGAGTCTTCGTATCTTTCCCAGCTGAACGCTCGAGGCGTCGCCGGCCATCAAAATCAGCCGGGCCTCGCCCTCGCGAACGGCCCGGCGTGCCGCATCCGTTCCCGGCACCACCGCACCCGCCCGTCGGGCCAGGCCCAGAAGGCGGAAGGCCTCAGCCTTCCCCTTCGCCCTCATCTTCCGCCGTCTTCGTGGCGGCGTCAGCCTCGGCTTCTCCTGCCTCGGCCGCCGAGGGCGGCTCACCCTGGAAGTCGAAGAGAGGCCCCTCGGTCCCCTGCGCCGAGGCGTCACCTTCCACCACCGTGAGCTCGTCGATCAACTGCAGGAGGCGGTCCGCCTCCGGCTCTCCGATCCCGGGAATGCGGAGAAAATCCGCGCGTTCCAGGTCGATGATCTGGAGAAAGGTATCATATCCAGCCGTGGAGAGGGCCGCCAGTGTGGAAGCGTCGAGATCGAGCTCGCCCAGCGGGAAGTCCGCGGTCTCGTACGTCTCGTCGGGCCCGCTGGAGAAGAGGGACAGGTCGGCCCCTTTCTCCAGCCACTCCCGGGAGCCGTACAGGTCGATCTGCCAGCCGATGAGCTGCGAGGCCAAACGCACGTTCTGGCCGTTGCGGCCGATGGCCAGGGAAAGCTGGTCCTCGTCCACGATGGCGGTGATGACCTGACGCGTCGCGTCGCTGAGGACCTTGGACACGCGCGCCGGCGCCAGCGCCCGGCGCGCGAAGACCTCCGTGTCGGGGTGCCAGGGGACGATGTCGATGCGCTCGCCGCCCAGCTCCGAGACCACGGCCTGCACCCGGGATCCCTTGAGGCCCACGCACGCGCCCACCGGGTCGATGGAGTCGTCCCGGCTAGACACCGCGATCTTCGTGCGTCCCCCGACCTCGCGGGCGAGCTCCTTGATCTCGACGATGCCCTGGTAGATCTCCGGGACCTCGAGCTTGAAGAGCGCGGCCACGAAGAGCGGATCCGCACGGGACAGGATCAGGCGTGGACCCTTGGGGGTCTCCTCGACCTTCTTGAGGACGGCCCGGATGGGGTCACCCTGGCGGAAGCGCTCGCGCGGATTCTGGTCCTTCCACGGGATGATCGCCTCGGCGTCCCGCTGCCGGTTCAGCATCACCACGAGCTTGCCCCGCTCGATCTGCTGGACCTCTCCGGAGAGCAGCTCACCGACCCGGTCCGCGAACTCGTCGCGGATGCGGTCACGCTCGTTCTCACGAACGCGCTGGACGATGCGCTGCTTCACGGCCATGACCGCGTTGCGTCCGAACTCGGCGAAGTCCACGGGGATCTCCATGACGTCGCCGACCTCGTAGGTCTCATCGTCCCAGCGTGCCTCTTCGAGGGAGATCTCGCACGACGGGTCCTCGACCTCCTCGACGACCCGGCGCAGAACGACGATCTCGAACTCGCCGGAGTCCTCGTCGATGGTGATCTCGGCGCGTACGTTGGGTCCGTGGATGCGCGCGAGCCCCGCGAGGATCCCGTCTTTGATGAGATCGTTCATGTCCTCCGGGGACAGGCTCTTCGTCGAAGCCACGTCCCTGAAGGCCGCTACGATCTGGGCGGCGTTCGGCATCGTTCCTCTCTCACCTCCACGTGAAAACCAGGTTGGCACCCGCGATGTCCCCCCGCGGAATGCTCACCTCGCCTCCATCCGGCAATCGCAACCGCACGGCGGTCACCCCTTCCCCCTCCTCCAGCCCCAGGAGCTCGCCCTCGAGCCGACGGGCGCGTCCCGCCAGGACCTCGTGTCCCTTCAACGCGATGCGCTCCCCGCGGAAGCGTCGGAAGTCCTCGTCGCTGACCAGGGGTCGGTCCACCCCCGGCGAGGAAACCTCCAACACGTACCGCTCGGGCAACTCCTCCACACCATCCAACCACTTCTCGAGGACGCGGCTCACGGCCGCGCAGTCGTCCACCGTGACCCCGTTTCCCGGAGTCGACCCCGGCCGGTCGATCCTTACCCGGAGCACCGGACGCCGCGAGCTCCCGCCCCAGCGAACATCCACCAGGTCGAAGCCGGTCACACCCAACCTGGCCTCGATCCCGCGCTCGATCTCCGGGATGGACCGCATGCCTGCGCCTCCCCGACGTCGGATCTGCGCTCCCGACGCCAGATCACACCGAATAAAAAAGCGGGGGCCACCAACTCCCCCACTTCGCACTGCGCCGCCACCAGGCGGCTATGCCGGTCTGGGAATATACTACGACGTCCCGGGCCCCCTCAAGGGAGGTGACCCGGCGGGTGGCTGTGCCGGGGCGGGAACCTCAGCCCGTCTTATGCCCCTTCTTGCCTCTGGTGCCTCGTTCGGCCGCCTCCGGGCGGAGGCGGGCCTCCAGGTCCGACACCCGCGCCTTGATGTCGTCCACGACGTCCCGCAGCCCGTCGAACTCCTTCTGGTGGACGAGATCGAGGCGGTCCTTCGCTCCCTCGGCGGCCTCATGCGCTCTCTGGAGCGCCGTCTTCATCACCTCCTTGGCTCGATCCGTGGACAGGTCGCCGCGCTCCCGCGCCTCGTTGATGGTCTCCTCCAGGGCATCCTTGACGGCGGAAAGCACGCCGATCCCCTGTCGGATGCCGCCGGAGACCTTGGCCCTGGCGCTCTTCTTCTTCTCATCCTCAGCCATGCTGGAATCCCCTCCTGGTTCCCGGAGCGTCGACATCCCGCGGCGGCCGGACGCCACCGCCGTATCCGACCCTACGCCCTGCGCGCGACGAGGATTCAGTCCTCCCGCTCGACGTGCGCGCCGAGCTCGCGCAACCGCTCGTCGATACGCTCGTACCCCCGTTCGATCTGCCTGATGTTCTTGATGTGGCTCGTTCCGTCGGCGCCCAGCGCGGCGATGAGGAGCGCCATCCCCGCGCGAATGTCGGGGCTCTCCACCACACCCCCCTTGAGGGGCGAGGGGCCCACCACCACCGCCCTGTGGGGATCGCACAAGATGATCGAGGCGCCGAGGCCTACGAGCTTGTCCGTAAAGTACATACGGGACTCGAACATCTTCTCGTGCACCAGGACCGTGCCTTCGCACTGCGTGGCCGTCACCAGGGCGATGGACGTGAGGTCGGCGGGGAAGGCCGGCCACGGTCCGTCGTCGATCTTCGGCACGTGTCCGAAGGCGTCCTGGCGGATCCGGTGGCGCGCGTCGCCGTGCACGACGACGTCGCTTCCCCGCACCGTGCACTCCACACCCAGCCGGCGGAACCCCAGCACGGTGGAGTCGAGGTGCTCCACGGGCGCATCCTCGACGGTGATCTCGCTCTTCGTGACGGCGGCGAGCCCCATGAAGGAGCCCGTCTCGATGTGATCTCCGCCGATGCGGAAGCGGGTGCCGCCGAGCGCGTCCACCCCTTCGATGTCGAGGACGTGCGTGCCGATCCCACGGATCTCGGCACCCATGGCGTTGAGCATGTTGCAGAGGTCCTGGACGTGGGGCTCCGCCGCCGCGTTTCGCCAGCGTGTGTGCCCGCGGGCGAGGACCGCCGCCATGATCGCGTTCTCGGTTCCGGTCACCGAGGGCTCGTCCAGGAAGAAGTCCGTCCCGCGGAGCTCGCGCGCCCGGATGCTGAAGCCGCCGTTGAGCTCCACCTTCGCCCCCAGAGCCTCGAAGGCGAGGAAGTGCGTGTCCATGCGACGGCGTCCGATGACGTCCCCGCCGGGTGGCGGCAGCTGCACGTGCCCGAAGCGGGCCAGCAGCGGCCCCGCGAGGAGGAGCGACGCTCTGATCCCCTCCGCCAGTCCCTGGTCGATGGCGTTCGCCGCCAGGGGGCGCGGATCCACCGTCACCTCGTTCGCGCCCGTCCACTCCACCGCCGCGCCCAGAGAAGACACGATCTCGAGAAAGGTCAGCACGTCGCGGATCCGCGGAACGTTCTCCAGGGTCACGGGCTCGCGGGCCAGCACCGTCGCCGCCAGGCACGGCAGCGCCGCGTTCTTGTTTCCGGCCGGCCGGATGCGGCCCTCGAGCCGTCGACCGCCTTCCACGCGGAAGGTCGCCATTCTATCCGATGATGGGTGTTCCGGGGGTTCCCTGAGCTGCGCGATGGCACGGGAACGTGGCTCCGCGGCGTGGGCCACGGCGCCTGCAAGATACCCAGCACCATCGACCGCCAGCAACCGACCCATCACTGCTCTCCCTGGTCCTGGAAGGGCGCCCGGGCCGACGTCCGCCCGGCACCCGCCTTCCGTCCATATAGCTCTGCACGTGGAGGATGCAGGATACATGCCGACGTCCCCTCCCCACCCCGGCGGGCGGTCCCGGGAGCACGCACATGGTCGCGGATGGTGGCACGTGGAGGCCTTTGCGAGACGACCCGGTCTGGCTCGATGACCGCGCCGTCGGTTAGACTAGGTCGATGATCTCGACCCTCGCCCACAGCCTGCTGCAGAGCCCCGTCCGGGATACGGTGGTGGCCGTGGCCGCTCGCGACGGCCTCGGCCTCGCCGTGGACATCTCGCTCATCGTCGTGGCGGTGGCCGTGGTGGTCATGTCGCTGGCTCTGGCACGCCTGATGGCGCGCGCGGATCGCACGCTGAAGGACGTCCGCGCAGGCGTCCGGCAGGGGCTCGGCCCCGTATCCGACCGCGCCCGCGCCATCTCCGACAACGTGGAGTTCGTCACCCATGCGCTGCGCACCGACGTGGAGCGAGTGAACGCGTCGGTGAAGGCGCTCACCGAGCGGTTGCACCAGGCGTCGAACCGCATGGAGGAGCGCATCGAGGAGTTCAACGCACTCATGGAGGTCGTGCAGGGAGAGGCCGAGGACATCTTCATCGACGCCGCGTCCACCGTGCGGGGCGTGCGCGAGGGGGCGCGCAGCATCACGAGGCCCAGGCCATCCGCCGCCGGCGGGGCCCTTCCCGAAGGGGAGGGCGACATGGCCGCGCTCGTCGAGGGGGAACCCAACCCCACTCACGCGACCGACGAGGGAACGCTCGGGGAGGAAGCCGAGTCGCCGGAGGACGACCCGGAGGGTCCCGCCGCACCTACGGACGTCGACGTTCCCGTACCGCGCTCCACCACGGGCTGACGCCGCACCGCGAGACATCGTGACCCTCCTCGCCGCTCTCGCCCTGTGTCTGGGCTGGCTGCTGCTCGTCCCCCAACCCCTGTGGGCCTGGGGACCGGCCACCCATGTAGGCCTGGGTGAGGCGCTCCTGAGCGCACTCTACCTCGTCCCCCCCGCGGTGCAGGCGGTGCTGGCACGCTTTCCGCTGCACTTCCTCTACGGATCCGTCGCCGCGGACATCTCCTTCGCCAAGAAGTACGTCCCCGAAGGTCGGCACTGCCACAACTGGTCGGTGGGAGAGGAGATCCTCGAGGCGGCGGACTCCGAGCCGCTCGCCGCGGTGGGCTACGGCTACCTCGCGCATCTGGCGGCGGACACCGTCGCCCACAACGTCTTCGTCCCGCGACAGCTGCTGCTCACCAGCACCACCCAGGCCATCGGCCACACGTACTGGGAGCACCGGATGGACATGCACGTGGGGGAGGACTTCCTGAGCCAGGCGCGGCACCTCGTCGTGGAATACGACCACACCGATGCGGATGCCCTCTTCGACGACGTGCTCAGCCGTACGATCTTCAGCTTCCGGACCAACCGGATGATCTTCCGCCAGATGATCCGCTTTCAGGGGTACGAGCGCTGGCAGCGGGTCTTCGACAAGGTCCTGGCCAAGTCCCGCTTCGACCTCCCGGATCCCGCGGTGGACGACTACTTCGCCCGTTCGTTCGACCAGGTCGTGGGCTACCTGCGGGACCGTGGCACGTCACCGGCCGCCTCCCTGGACCCGGTGGGTGAGCTCAGCCTTCGGCTGGCGAAGAAGGCCCGACGACTGGCCCTCTCCGACCACGCGGCGGACCACCCGGAGGTGCTCGCGGAGATGGCGGAGGACTTCTTCCCCTTCTCCACGGAGCCGCTGCGCTACTGGCCCGAGGTCACGGACACGGACTTCGCCCCGGCCATCACCGCGCGGACGCAAGGCAAGCAGCCGCGCGGGCCCCGGCGGCGGCGGCGCAGAAGTCGGCGGAGTTGAGGCGGGTCGCTTCGGCCGAGTGGCCTCCCGCCCTGCCGACCGCGTCGCCCCATCAGCCTCCGGCGTGCGCCGACGCTTGCTGCACGTGGGCGTCCATGGTCTCCAGGAAGGCCCGCAGCGCCGATGCCTCCGCCATCACCACCATGCGGTCGTGCGCCTCGATGGCGAGGTCCGGGTCGGCCATCTTGCGGATATGGTATGGTCCCTTGAGGACGTAGAGGACCTCCACCCCGAACCGCGACCGGAGCTGGATCTCCCGCAGGGTCCGTCCCCGCAGCGCGGCCGGCGCATCCACCTCGGCGAGGCGCATGCCGTGACCCAGCTCCACCCCCTCCGTCTCGATGGAGAAGCTCCGCCTCTGCGCCAACGAGGACGCCAGGCGCAGCTTCTGCAGCTCGTGGGAGTACCGCTCCAGCACGTCGGAGGCGTACACCACGCCCAGAAGGCGGCCGTCGTCGCCCACCACGGGGAGCAGGTCGGCGCCGGTGTCCGTGAGCAGGTCCAGGGCCTGCTCCACGTTGTCGTCCTTGTTCAGCACCTCGGTGGGCGACATCAGGTCCGCGGCGACCAGCACGGCCTCCAGGGGCCCCCGATCCGCCAGGGATCGGTGCAGGTCCTGGACGCGGATCACGCCCGCCAGGCTGCCGTCCGGCTCCACGACGGGAAAGGTCGTCTGGGAGACGCCCAGCGCCTCGCCGAGGATGGTGCCCAGGGGGGCATCCTCCGTGAACGACCGGTACTCGGTGTGCAGGACCGAGCGCACGCTCATCTGCCGGAGGATGGTCTCCTCCCGGCCCTGTCGCATGGCGATGCCCTTGAACTTCAGCTTCTGCGTGTAGATGGACTCGCCCTTGAGGGAGGACGCCACCACGGAGGACAGGATACACGCCAGCATGACGGGAAGGATGATCTGGTAGTCACGCGTCATCTCGAGCATGATGACGATGCCCGTCAAGGGAGCGTGAGCGGTGGCCGCCACCACGGCGCCCATGCCCACCAGCGCGTATGCCCCGGGACTGCCGTGGGGGAAGGGCGCCCACCTCTGCACGGCCATGCCCACGGCGCCTCCCAGCGCCGACCCCACGAACAGGGACGGTACGAAGACGCCGCCGGAGCCGCCCGAGCCGAGAGTGAGCGACGTGGCGACGATCTTCGCCACCACGAGAGCCAGGAGGAGCCCCATGGGGAAGTGCCCCTCCAGCATGCGGTCCATGGCCACGTGGCCGACACCGAGGATCTGTGGGAAGAAGAGACCGATGGCGCCGACGATGAGCCCGCCCGCCGCCGGCCTCACCCAGGGCGGCAGGGACGTGCGCTCCCACGCCTTCTCCTGGCCGTACATGAAGAGCGTGAAGCTCAACGCCACGAACCCGGCCAGGATCCCGAGGAAGACGTAGGGGATGAACTCGAGGGGGGAGGTGAGCGTGTACGGGGGAATCTGGAAGGTCGGAGCCCCGCCGGAGAGCGCACGCGTCACCACCGTGGCGGTGACACCCGCCATGACCACCGGCGAGAACGACGCGATGGCGAAGTCGCCCAGCACGACCTCGAGGGCGAACAGGGAGCCGGCGATGGGGGCGTTGAAGGCCGCCGCGAGCCCGCCGGCCGCGCCGGCGGCCACGAGGGTCCGCACGTCCTCCTCGCCCAGGCGCGTGATCTGGGCGACCACCGAGCCCAGCGACGCGCCGATCTGGATCATGGGGCCCTCGCGGCCGGCGCTCCCGCCGGATCCCAGCGTGAAGGAGGCGGCCATCGCCTTCACCACCGCGACCCGACCCCGGATGATGCCGCCGCGCATGAGCAGCGCTTCCACGACCTCGGGGACGCCGTGCCCGGACGCGTCCCGGGCCGCGAACCAGACGAGGGGACCTACGAACAGGCCGCCGACGGCGGGCAGGATCAGGATCTTCCAGCGCGCCACCCATCCTATGGCCTCCAGGATGTCGCCACGCCCGTGTGCCCCCCAGAGCAGCCACTGCATCCCGTGGATGAGCTCCTTGACGCCCGCCGCCCCGAGCCCCGCCACGATCCCGACGACGGCCGCCAGCAGAAGGAGCCGGAAGTGCTGCCCCCTGGCGAGGCCACGGACTCGATGCGTGGCCAGGTCGACGTTACGTCGGGCGCGCAGCCACTCTTTGCGCAGCTGTCTGCTGTGGTTCACGGTGCTCCCATCTCGGGTCTCATGCGAAGAGCCATAAAACGTAACAGTTGGGACGCAGGAGGAAGTACCGTGGGAATCATGGCGTCCGTCACGGCCAGTCCTTCTCCAGGTTGGCGTAGCGCACCAGGAGCTTCTTTCTACCCACGTCGTCGAAATCCACCGTCACCTTCAGGTCCCGGCCGAAGCCGGTGACCTCCACCACGGCACCCGAGCCGAAGGTCTGGTGGAGGACGCGCTCTCCCCGCACGTAGCGTGGGAGGTCCTGGTTGACGCCGTAATCTCCGTCGGCCTCCGGCTCGTAGCGCGGCTCGTGGTCGTCGTGGAAACGGCGCCTGCTCCGGTGCGGGGTCGAAGTGGCCACGAGACGGAGACGCGCGCTCAGGTGCTCGTCACGGAGCTCGCGGGGAATGGCCTCGACGAAGGGTGACAGCGTGCCGTAGGTGAAGTCCCCCGCCCTGCGCCGCTGCCGCGCCCAGCTCAGGAAGAGCTTGTCCTTGGCGCGCGTGAGCCCCACGTAGAAGAGCCGCCGTTCCTCCTCCAGCTCCGCGGGCTCGTCGTAGGCCCGAGCCAGCGGGAACAGGCCGTCCTCGAGACCGGTGATGTACACCACCGGGAACTCCAGCCCCTTGGCGTTGTGCAGCGTCATGAGCGTGACGGCGTCGGCGTCGGGGTCGAGCTTGTCCACGTCGGCCACGAGGGCCACCTGCTGGAGGAACAGGTCCAGCTCCGTGAAGGTGTCCACGTCCTCGGCGCTCACCGAGTCGACCAGGTCCGCGTCGAAGTCCACGGCGCCGGCGACGAGCTCCGCGACGTTGCGCGCGCGGTCCTCGCCGTCGGGCCCCTCGTCGGTGAGCTGACGCACGAGATCGAGCTCCTCCACCAGCTCCTCCAGGAGCTCGCCGACACCTACCTGCGTCGCGCGTAGGCCATAGCGCTGGACGAGGTCCGCGAAGGCCCGGAGCCCTCGAGTGGCGCCGGCGGGCACGCTCGGCGCCTCGTCGGCCCGGGCGGCGGCCTCCAGGAGCGTCAGGCCCCGCTCGGCGGCCCACCGCGTCAGTCGCTCCTGGGAGGTCGCGCCGATCCCCCGCCGCGGGTAGTTCACCACCCGGTCGAAGGCGCCGGCGTCCTTCGGGTTGGAGATGAGGCGCAGATAGGCCAGTACGTCCTGGATCTCACGGCGCTCGTAGAAGCGCACGCTGCCGATGACCTGGTACGGCGTGCCCTCCCGGCGGAAGGCGTCCTCCAGGGCCCGCGCCTGTGCGTTGGTGCGGTACAGCACCGCGAAATCCCGGTACGCGCTGCCCGGCGTCTGCTCGTAGCGGACCCGGATGTCCTCCACCACGCACCGAGCCTCGTCGGTCTCGTCGTAGGCCTCCACCAGCGTGATGGACTCGCCGCCCGTACGCTCGGTGCGCAGCGTCTTGCCCTTGCGGTCGACGTTCTCGGCGATGACCGCGTTGGCCGCCTCCAGGATCCTCCGGGTGGAGCGGTAGTTCCGCTCCAACCGTACCACGCGCGCTCCCGGGAACGCCTTCTCGAAGTCGAGGATGTTGCGGATGTCCGCACCCCGCCAGCCGTAGATGGACTGGTCGTCGTCGCCCACCACCATGAGGTTCCCGTGCTCCGCCGCCAGCAGCTCCAGGAAGCGGAACTGGGCCCGGTTGGTGTCCTGGTACTCGTCCACGAGGATGAACGCGAAGCGCTCGCGGTAGCGCCGGAGGAGCTCGGAGCGCGCCTCGAGGAGCTCCACGGGCTTCATGAGCAGATCGTCGAAGTCGAAGGCGTTCTGGTCGTGGAGCGCCTGCTGGTAGGGTCCGAACACCTTCGCCACGCTCCGCACGAAGATGTCGAAGGAGCCCTCGTTGTCCCGGGCGAAGGTCCCGGCGTCCACGAGCTGGTTCTTGGCGTTGGACATCTCCGCGCGGATGGCCTTCGGGTTCCACCGCTTCGTGTCGAGACCCACCGATTCCTGCACCTTCTTCACCAGGCGGAGCGAGGCGTCGGCGTCCAGGATCGTGAACGTGCGGTCCCATCCCAGGCGGTCGGCGTGCCGACGCAGCAGGCGCGCGCCGACGGCATGGAACGTGCCGACCCACATGCCCGCGGGCGCCGCCCCCAGGAAGCGGGCGATGCGTTCCCGCATCTCGCCGGCGGCCTTGTTGGTGAAGGTCACCGCGAGAATCCGGTCGGGAGCGACCCCGTGCTCCCGGACGAGGTGACAGATGCGCGCGGTGAGCACCCGGGTCTTTCCCGAGCCTGCTCCCGCCAGCACCAGGATGGGACCCTCGAAGTGCTCGGTGGCCTGGCGTTGCTCGGGGTTCAAACCCTCGAGGTGGGAGGTGCCGTCGTGGGAACCGGAGCCCTCAGGCATCGGCCACCGGCAGACGGATCTGGAAGGTGGTTCCGTCGCCCCCGTCCAGCAGCTCGATACGACCTCTGTGGACGCCCTCGACGATGCGCCGGGAGAGCGCCAACCCCACACCCCAGCCCCCGGATTTGGACGTGATGCCGGGATCGAAGATACGGTCCCGGATCTCCGGATCGACGCCGGGACCGGTGTCACGGATGCGCAGGCTCACCCACCCCTCGCCCATCTGGCGTGCGTAGATGGAGATGCGCCCTCCGCGCCCGGCCAGCGCGTCCAGCGCGTTCTTCACCACGTTCTCCAGGGCCCACACGAGCAGCACCTCGTTGCCCTTCACCTGCGGGAGGTTGCTGGGCACGTCGAGGACCAGATCCACCCCGCGCCCCAGCTTGGGCAGCCGGGCGGCGAGGTACCGCTCCAGGTCCCGGGCGATCTTGTGCAGCGAGACCCCGCGCAGCTCGGGCTCGCGGCCGATGAGCTCGAAGCGGTGGCTGACACGCTCCAGCCGGACGAGGTCCTCCTGGATGGCGTCGGCTATGTCCGACTCCTGGAGCGAGCCGGGGCGTTCCTCGTCGGGGAGCTTGAGCACCTCGAGCCATCCCTGGAGAGAAGACAGCGGCGTGCCGAGCTGGTGGGCCAGCTCCCGCGCCATGGAGGTCCACGCGCGCTCGCTCTCGGCACGGCGCTGCGTGCGGATCATGGTGAAGCCCACGAACACGGTGAGCAGAAGCGCCCCGGCCAGAAGGAAGGGAATGCGCTGGAGGCTCCGCACCTGGGGCGTGTCCCCGTAGTGGATGTGCTGGAGTCCAGCCCCCAGCACCGGCGGGTGTCGCTCGTCGAGCCCGTGCATGATGTCGCGCACACGCTTCTGGCCCTGGGGCGTGTTCAGGTCCACGTTCACGCCGAGGTTGCGCGCGTCCAGGATCGTGTCGTCGTTGGGGCCGGTGAGGATCAGGGGCACACCCGACTGGATGACCTTGGTCTGGAGCCGGTACAGGGCGTCCTCAGCCCGGGCGGCGGTGGTGTCACTGAGGGCGTCCTGGATCTCGGAGTAGATCTCGGTGAGCGTGCCGGCCTCCGACCTCAGGGCCTGCACGATCTCGAAGCTGTACACGACGTACGACCCCAGCAGGATGACGAACAAGGTCGCCAGCGCGACGGGCCACCGGATGCGGGTCATGGCCGGACGATCGCGGGGGGCCCCAGGCTACGCCAGAGGAGCCAGGCGCTCGAGGCCCAGGTAGGGACGCAGGACCTCCGGGATCACCACGGTACCGTCCTCCTCCTGATACGTCTCCAGGAGCGCGGCCACGACGCGCGGCAGCGCCAGCGCCGACCCGTTGAGCGTGTGCACGTACTCCGGCTTCTTTCCCGGCCCGGGCCGAAAGCGCAGGTTCGCCCTGCGGGCCTGGTAGTCCGTGAAGGACGTGCAGCTGGACACCTCCAGCCAGGCCCCCACACCGGGCGCCCACGCTTCCAGGTCGTAGGTCATGGCTCCGCTGAAGCCCAGATCGCCGGTGGCCAGCAGAACCCGCCGGTAGTGCAGCCCCAGACGCTCGAGGAGCGTCTCGGCCTCCCGCGTGAGCTCCTCCAGGGCTTCGCGGCTCCGCTCGGGGCGCTCGTAGCGCACCAGCTCCACCTTGTCGAACTGGTGCACGCGCAGCAGGCCCCGGGTATCCTTCCCCGCCGCGCCCGCTTCACGCCGGAAGCAGGGCGAGTACGCCGTGTAGCGCACGGGCATGTCCGAAGCCTCGAGGATCTCGTCGCGGTGCAGGTTCGTCACCGGCACCTCCGCCGTAGGGATGAGCCACAGGTCGTCCCGCTCCGTCTGGTACGACTCCTCGGCGAACTTGGGGAGTTGCCCGGTGCCGGTAAGGGTCTGCCGCGTCACCAGATAAGGGACGCGCAGCTCTTCGTACCCGTGCTCGCCCGTGTGTACGTCGAGGAAGAAGTTGATGAGCGCGCGCTGGAGGCGCGCACCCGCGCCGCGGAGCACCGGAAAGCCCGAGCCGCTGATGCGGGCGCCGCGGGGGAGGTCCAGAACCCCCAGCGCCTCACCCAGCTCCCAGTGGCACCGGGGCTGGAAGGTGACCGCGCGCGGCTCGCCCCACACCGACACCACCCGGTTGGCGTCCTCGGCCCCTTCCGGCACCTCGTCCAAGGGAATGTTGGGCACCGCCAGCAGGACCTCCTGCACCCGTGCCTCGTTGGCCCGCACCACCTCGTCCAGCTCGGTGATGCGCTCGCCCAAGGCGCGCATGGCCGCGACGAGCTCGTCGGCGCTCTCGCCGGCGCGCTTGAGGGCACCGATCTTCCTGGAGGCCTCGTTGCGCTCCGCCTTGAGCTCGTCCACCTGGCCGACGGCCGCGCGGCGCGCCTCGTCCAGGGCCTGCACCTCCGCGACCACTGCGGGATACTCCGCGTTCCCCCGGCGCGCGAGGCCGCGCCTCACCTCGTCGGGCTCGTGGCGGAAACGGCGGATGTCGAGCATGGTCTCGATGCCTGTTCCTGGCGTAACTGAGCCGGCACCTTCGACGTTCACACCCGGGTGAAGGGAGCCCGCCGTCGCGGTACCGAAGAAGGTGCGAAACTTGCCGGCGCGCGGAGGGAGGTGTCAACCCCGAAAAGGCGCGTGGTTGCTTGACTTGACCCGGGGTGCCAGGTAGGTTCCTCGCCCGTCCACCAAGCCCCCCGGAAACCCGCGCAAGGCCGCGGCGGTGCCGTGCCACCCCAGGCGGGCCCGAGTCTGGTGAGCGAGTGAGCCATGGGCGCCGACGACGCATCCCCTCCCCCTCCGCGCGGGTCCATCCTGGTGGCGGACGACGAGCCGCACATCCGGAGAGTCCTCACCACCCTCCTTCGCAACGCGGAGTTCCAGGTCCTGGAGGCGTGCGACGGTGCAGAAGCGTGGGCCCTCGTGGACTCGCCCCGCCCCATCGATCTGGCTATCCTCGACCTGATGATGCCGAAGGCGACGGGCCTGGAGGTCCTGGCTTGGATGCGGCGCCACCCCCGACACGCACGCACTCCGGTGATCATCCTGACGGCCAAGGGGCAGGACACCGATCGGCAGAAAGCCCTTTCGGGTGGCGCCGAAGACTTCCTCACCAAGCCGTTCAGCCCCAAGAAGCTCCTCCTGCGCATCCGGGAGATCCTCTCTGAGCGTTGACCCCCATCTCTGGATCCTGGTGCTGGCCGGCGGAATCGGTTCCCGCTTCTGGCCGGCGAGCACTCCGGATCGGCCGAAGCAGCTGCTTCCGCTGGCCGGCGCGCGCCCCCTCGTGGCCGACACCGTGGAGCGGGCGCGCACGCTCGTGGCCGACGACCACATCCGCATCCTCGCCGGCGCACACCTGGTGGACCCCATGCGGAAGGCCGTGCCGGACCTGCCGGCCGCGTCGTTCCTGGTGGAGCCCCAGGCCCGGGGCACCTGCCCGGTCCTCACCTGGGCGGCGTGGGCGGTGGCCCGCGAGGACCCCGAGGCCATGCTCGTGTCGCTCCACGCCGACCACCTCATCCACCCGCTGGAGGGCTTCGTCGACACGATCCGGACCGCCGTCGAGCTCGCCCGCGGGGAGGACCTTCTGGTCACGGTGGGTGTCCCCCCCGACCGCGTGGAGACGGGGTACGGCCACATCCGTCCCGGAGCCCCGATTCCCGTGGAGGGAGGGGGGCAGGCGTTCCGCGTGACGGAGTTCCACGAGAAGCCCGACGCGGAAACCGCACGCCGGTACATGGCCGAGGGGTGCCTGTGGAACTCCGGCATCTTCGTGTGGACGGCGGCGCGCTTCCTCTCCGAGGTGGCGCGGCACGCTCCCGAGGTCTCCTCGCTGCTCCCGGTGCTGGAGTCCGACGGACCCAATGCCTACTTCGCCGCGGCTCCCGTCTGCGTGGTGGACAGGGCCGTGATGGAGCGGAGCGACCGGGTGGCATGCGTGAAGGCCACGTTCACGTGGGACGACGTGGGAAGCTGGGAAGCGCTGGCGCGCACGCGCGCGGCCGACGCCGAGGGGAACGTGACGCAGGGCGAGGCCGCCGTGGTGGAGGGACGCGGCAACGTCGTGTACGCCGACCAGGGCCGCGCCGTGCTCTACGGTGTGGACGACCTGGTGGTGGTCCACACCGGCGACACCACCCTGGTGATGCCCCGGGCGCGCGCAGCGGAGCTCAAATCCCTGCTTCGCGAGCTGGGGGAGGCGCAGTGAGCGGGCCACTCCTCTACCTCTTCGACGACCGGCGCGCCCGCACGTGGGCACCCTTCGCCCTCACCCGCCCCGTCGGGGAGCTCCGCTACGGGTGCCTCACGACCCGGGAGCGGAGCGAGCGGGTGCTGGGCCTGGCGTGCGCGGGCCACCTGGCCGACGCCGCCCTCGAGGGATTCGACGAGCCCGAAGCGGCGCCCGTGGTGCAGGCGGACGACGTGCCACCGGAGGCCACGAGGATACTGCTGTCCAGCCGCGCGGTTCTCGACTTTCAGGAGCCGCCCGAGGCGCAGGGCCCCGCCCGCCTGACCCTCGCGGGGGAGACGGTGGGGTGGGTGGTCCCGCCGGGGAGGCCCCTGCCGCCGCAGGCGGCCCTCCTCGACCCCACCTCGGACGGCCACGGCCCTTCCGTGGCGCTGGCCGGAGAGGTGCTCGCGCGGCCGTGGAGCCTCGTCGGCGGTACCCCCGGACGTCTCGTCCGGGACATGGCGCATCTCTTCCCCGGGACCGACACCCCGGAGGGCGTCGTCCGCTTCGGCGAAGGCGCCCTGTCGCTGGGCGAGGAAGCGGTGGTGGAGCCCGGCGTCGTGGTGGATACGCGCCAGGGTCCCGTGCGCCTCGACGCAGGCGTGCGCGTGGAGGGACCCGCCCGCCTCGTCGGCCCCCTCTACGTGGCGGCCGGCTCCACGATCCTGGGCGGCAGCGTGGGCACGTCGTCCATCGGACCGGTGTGCAAGGTGCGCGGTGAGGTGGCGGACTCCGTCATCCTGGGCTTCGTGAACAAGGCGCACGACGGCTTCCTCGGCCACGCCATGCTGGGGTACTGGGTCAACCTCGGCGCCCTCACCACGAACAGCGACCTCAAGAACAACTACGGCACCATCCGGATGTGGACTCCCGACGGCGCCCTGGACACCGGCCTCGTCAAGATGGGGTGTCTGCTCGGCGACCACGTGAAGACCGGCATCGGCACCCTGCTCAACACCGGCACGGTCATCGGCGCGGGCAGCAACGTGTTCGGCGGCCTGATGCCGCCCACGGTGGTGCCGCCCTTCTCCTGGGGAGCCGGTGGCGACCTGAGCAAATACCGTCTCGACAAGCTCGTCGACACCGCCGAGGCGGCCATGGCACGGCGCGGGAGGAGCCTCACCCCCGGCGCCCGGCACATCCTGGAGCGGGCGTGGCGGAGGACCCACGGCGACAGCGCGCCGTGAGTGCGGGCCGGGTACCACGATGAGGGTCGGCGTCCTGGGGAGCGGAAGCTCGGGGAACGCGACGCTGGTGTGGGCGGGCGACACCCGGGTGCTGGTGGACGCGGGCTTCAGCGCCCGGCAGATGGAGCTCCGCCTGGCGCGTATGGGCGTCGAGCCGGAGGACATCGCCGCCATCGTCGTGACCCACGACCACGGCGACCACACGCGGGGCATGGGAGTCTTCGCGCGCAAGCACGGTACCCCGCTCTACATGACCGAGCGCACCCGGGATGCGTGCGCCTCTCTCTTCCGGGGCGGAGAGGAGGTCCGCTTCTACCGCCCCGGCCGCCCGTTCACGGTGGGTGACGTGCGCGTGGAGCCGTTCCTCACGGTCCACGACGCGGCGGATCCCGTGGGCGTCGCCCTCGTGGACGCGCGCACCGGCCTCCGCCTGGGGGTCGCCACGGACCTGGGACGGCCTACCGCCCAGATTCGTCACGCCCTCGAGGGATGTGATCTCCTGGTTCTGGAGGCCAACCACGACGAGGTCATGCTCGCGACCAGCGTGTACCCCTGGGCCGTGAAGCAGCGCATCGCCTCGAGTCACGGCCACCTCTCCAACCAGGCGGCGGCGCGCTTCGCGGCGGAGCTTGCGCATCCGCGCCTGGCCGGGGTCGTGCTCGCGCACCTCTCCCACGAGTGCAACCGTCCGGAGCTCGCGCGCCGGGTCGTGGGTGACGCGCTCCGGGAGACCGGGTGGTCCGGGTACCTGGGCGTGGCCTCCCAGGACGAGCCGCTCCCCCTGCTGGACGTGGAGACGCTCCGTCGGAGAGCGGGTCCGAGCCAGCTCAGCCTTCTGTAGGCCGACTTGAAGACCGCCACCCGCCTCCCTACTGCTTCACCGGGGTGATCCTGAGCATGACGACGCCGTGCCCGGGCACCCGCGTCGTGAGCCTGTCCGCGAAGGTGCCGTCGTCGGTGTGCACGCCCAGGTCCTGGTGTGCCCACAGGTCACGCACCGTGGCCGGCCCGTTCTTCAGCCCGATGTCCGCCCAGCGCACGTAGGCGCCCGCGGAGTCCGTGCGCTCGTCGAGCACCACCACCGCCGCGGACCCGTCGGCCAGCGGCTTGGCCCACACCTGCACGCCGCCGCCACGGTCGAACACCACGCCACCCTGCACGCCCAGCGAGTCCTGGTCCACCGCGATCACCTCTTTGTTGGTGAGGATGTCCCGGATGTCGTCGGACATGTGGCGCAGGTCGTTCCCCGCGATGAGGGGAGCGGCCATGATCGCCCACAGCGAGAAGTGCGCCCGGTATTCGTCCAGGGTCATGCCGCCGTTGCCCACCTCGAGCATGTCCGGATCGTTCCAGTGTCCGGGACCGGCCGCGGCCTGGTGGCGGGCGTTGGCGTCGGCGTTCCAGATCATGCTCTGCCAGCTGTCCCAGATGTCGTTGGTGGTGCGCCAGAGTTGGCCCACGGTGTCGGCCCACTCCCAGGGCCGGTTCTGCCCCCACTCGCAGATGCTCAGCACCATGGGGCGTCCAGACTGCCGGAAGGCGTTGCGCACGATGGTGTAGCGCGTGGCCGCGTCCAGCGAGTCCGCGTGGCACCAATCCACCTTCACGTAGTCCACGCCCCACGCCGCGTAGGTCCGCGCATCCTGGTCCTCGTGCCCGTACGAGCCCGGACGGCCCTGGCACGTCCGGTCTCCGGCGTCGGTGTAGAGGCCGAACTTGAGCCCCTTGGAGTGCACGTAATCCGCCAGCGCCTTCATCCCCTCGGGGAAGCGCTCCGGATCGGGCACGACCCGGCCCGTGGAGTCGCGGCTTACCTGCCAGCAGTCGTCGATGACCACGTACTGATACCCCGCGTCCTTCATGCCGCTGGAGACCATGGCGTCGGCGATGCCCCGAACCAGGGTGTCGCTCACGTTGCAGCCGAAGCGGTTCCAGGTGTTGAAGCCCATGGGGGGCGTGGCGGCCAGGAGGGGCCGTGCGGCCGGGGCACTTCCCGTGGTGGCGGGTCCCTGGGCACAGGCGGCGACGACGGCGA
Source organism: Gemmatimonadota bacterium (assembly GCA_022340865.1). Taxonomy (GTDB): domain Bacteria; phylum Gemmatimonadota; class Gemmatimonadetes; order Longimicrobiales; family Gaopeijiaceae; genus SZUA-318. The sequence continues at coordinate 148,099 of JAJDNC010000103.1, read as the reverse complement.
GGACGACCGAGGCTGCGACGGATGCGAAAGCGGTGGTGCGGCTCATGGTTGGCTCCCGAAGGAGGGACGGCTCCGGTGCCACTTCAGGTAACCGGCCCTGCGGCGGTCGGCAAGGCACCACGCCGCAGGGCGCAGCGCCGCGAGTCAGCGGGGGACGCGCCCCGTGCGCTGGTACCACCAGCGCATGCACCTGTGGAAGACGTCCACCGGCTCGCAGAACATGAGAGGGCATCCCCCGGCGATGCACGCGAGGCCGGCGCGCCGGCACTCCGCGAGCGCTTCCTCGGAGACGCTTCCCTGCCCCACCGATCGGTGGAACCAGACGTGGCCGATGCCGCGCTCGGCGCACGCCCGCACGACGCTCGCCGACTGCGACGGGTGGGTCACCACCACGACCCCGCCGAGCTCGCCGGGAACGTCGCGCACGTCGGCCCAGCACCGGACACCCTCGACCTGCTCCGCGCCGGGGTTGACGGGCACGACGTCGTACCCGTTGGCCACCAGGCGGCGGAAGATGGAGTTCGCGGGCTGACTCCCGCTCCGGGAGACGCCGGCCACCGCCAGCCTCCCGCTCCCCAGGAACTTCTCCACGGATCCGGGCAGGGTCGGCATGGCAGCCTCCGTTGTGGTGGTTACATCCCCAGCAACCTCAGGAAGTCGTTGGACAGCGCCCACAGCATGATGCCCACGACGATGATGAAGCCGACGTTGCTCCAGCGCAGACGTTGCTCCACGCTGAGGGCGCGACCGCGCACGGTCTCGATGGCGATGAAGAGGAGGTGACCGCCGTCGAGCACCGGTATGGGGAGCAGGTTCAGGATGGCGAGGTTCACGCTGAACAGCGCCATGAAGGCCAGGAAGTCGGCGAGGCCCGCCGCGGCGGCCTGTCCCGACGCCTCGCCGATGGTGACGATGCTCCCCATGGAGCGGGGTGAGATTCCTCCCGTCACCAGCCTCCGGAGGAAGTCGAGGATCATGACGGTCACGCCCACCGTCTTGTGGTATCCCGCTGCCACGGCTTCGCCCAGGGATACCTGGTGGTACGTGAAGTCGTTCACCGACTGCCCGACCCCGATCTTCCCCACCTCGGCGGTGGTGCCGTCGGCACGCTCCTGCTTCTCCGAGCCCAGGGTCACCGGACGGATGAGCGTGTCGCCCTCCCGCTCCAGCTTGACGGACACGCGCTGCCCCGGGTGGGCTTCCACCTGGTTCTGGAAGTCGTACCAGTTGTGCACGGGCACGCCGTCGACGGCCAGCAGCTTGTCCCCGACCTTGAGCCCGGCCTTCTCCGCCGGGGATCCCGGCTCCACCCAGCCCACCGAGGCACTCACCCAATAGTCCACGGCACGAAGCAGATTCGTGCGATCCTTCTCGTCGGCCGGAATGCGGATACGAATCGTCTCGCTGGGATGGCTGAGCGCTATGGTGACGGGCCCCGGGTGGGCGTCGTAGAGGCCGTCCTGCACATCGCCCCAATTGTGCACTTCCTTGTTGCCGATCCGCAGGATCGTGGCTCCCGGCGGTACCTGGGCCAGGGCCTGGGTCCCCGCGGGCAGCAAGTCGGCGGTGATCTGCCCGATGCGGGTGGTGCTCAGCTCCGGGAGTCCCCAGTGCGCGAAGACCGCGGCGTACACCACGAAGGCGAAGATCATGTTCATGGCCACGCCCGCCGAGATCACCACGGTGCGCGCCCAGATGGGCTTGCCGTCGAAGTCACGGGGCCCGGGTTGGCGGGGCTCGCTGCTGCCCCCACCCTCCAGGCGCTCCATCACCTCGTCGTCCATCCCTCCCATCTTCACGTATCCGCCCAGGGGAATGGCGGAGAGGACGTACTCCGTCTCACCGGCACGGAAGCCGACGAGCTTCGGCCCCAGGCCGATGGAGAAACGCTGTACCTCGACGCCCACCGCTTTGGCGGCGGCAAAGTGCCCGAGCTCGTGCACGAAGATGAGCACGCCGAGCACGATCACCGTCGCGAGAATCGTCATGCGCTCTTCCCCGTCTCACGCCTGTTGTCGCCCAGCCGACGCACGGCGTCGGCCGCGACTCCCCGAGCCGCCTCGTCCGCAGCCAGCACGTCTTCCACCGTATGTACCTCGTGGGTTCCGACGCCTTCCAGGGTCCGGCTCACCACGTCGGCCATGTGCGGGAAGGTCAGCCGCCCCTCCAGGAACGCCTGGACCGCCACCTCGTTGCCCGCGTTGTACACCGCCGGGGCGCATCCCCCCCGCCGCCCGGCTTCCACCCCCATGCCGAAGAGGGGGAAGACGGCATGGTCGATGGGCTCGAACGTGAGGGGCGACGCCAACACCGGGTCGTACGTCCGCAGCGTGTCGTCCTCCACTCGCTCCGGATAGCTCAGCGCGTAGAGAATGGGCAGCTCCATGGTCGGAAAACCCAACTGTGCAAGGACCGAGCCGTCCACGAGCTCCACGAACGAGTGGATGATCGACTGGGGGTGTACGACAGCGTTGATGTCGTCGTACCCGAATCCGTACAGATAGTGCGCCTCGATGACCTCCAGAGCCTTGTTCGCGAGAGTCGCCGAATCGATGCTGATCTTCGCCCCCATGTCCCAGGTGGGGTGGTTGAGGGCTTCCGAGGGCCGCACGTGACGCAGGGCCGAGGCGCTCCACCCCCGGAACGGTCCGCCGGAGGCCGTCAGGGTGATGCCCCGCACGGAGGCCCTGTCGTGTCCCTCGAGACATTGCAGGATGGCGCTGTGCTCGGAGTCGATGGGCACGATCTCGCCCCGTCCCTCTCCGGCGGCCTCCATGACCAGGGGCCCTCCGGCCACCAGGGACTCCTTGTTGGCCAGGGCCAGCCGGTGGTTCGCCTTCAGGCACTCCAGCGTCGGCTCGAGTCCCGCCGCTCCCACCAGCGCATTGACCACGACGTCCACGTCGTCGCGCGTGGCCGCATCGAGGACGGCCTGTCTCCCCGAGGTCCAGTGCGTCGAGCCTCCCGAGGCCGGCGGCGGGGCGCCGTCGGCCACCACCGCCAGAGCCGGGTGGAAGCGGGCCACCTGCCCGGCCAGGGCACCCACGCTGTGGTTCGTGACCAGCGCGGCCACCTCGAAGCGGTCGCTGTGTCGCGCCACCACCTCGAGGGCGCTCCTGCCGATGGAGCCCGTGGATCCCAGCACGGCCACCCGGATCACGAGAGCCGTCCCACGACCACGAGCAGCACGTACGCCAGGGGCAGGGTGAAGACCAGGGCATCGATGCGATCGAGCACGCCGCCGTGTCCCGGGAAGAAGGTGCCGGAGTCCTTCACCCCCGCCTCCCGCTTGAGGAGGGACTCCGCGAGGTCGCCCACGACGGCGCCGAGACCGAGGAGCATGCCGACGAGGGCGGCCACGCCCGGTCCCGGAATGGGTGCCTGCGGGAGCGCACTCCGCGTCGCGGCCATCCACGCCACGCCCGCCAGCGCCGCCGCCGCCAGCTCCGCCCACAGCCCGACCCAGGTCTTCTGGGGGCTGATCCCGGGAGCCAGCTTTCTCCTTCCCCAGGCCGACCCGGCGAAGTACGCCGCGGCGTCACCGATCCACGTCACGGCCAGCGGGAGGACGACGACGGCCAACCCCATCCAGGGCGAAGCCTCCGCCCCACCCCATCCTCGTGCCGAGGGGAGCTCGCACAGCAGCGGAGCGCTGGCCAGCGACAGGCCGCTGTACATCACCCCGAAGAGCGTCACCGCCACCACCGCCAGCGGGCTCTCGTCCGGCCTCCGGATGAAGAGCGCCGAAACCAACGCCACCAGCGCCACGCCCGCCAGTACGGCCAGAGCCACGGGAGCGTACTCGTCGAAGCGCGACCAGCGCACGGCGGCGAGGACCAGCGCCGGCGCTCCCACCACCCCCAGCCAGCGCAGGGGTTGGACGCCGCGCGCCGCCGCCAGGCGGTACAGCTCCCAGGTGGCCAGAGCCGCCATGACGGCCACCAGGGCCCCGAAGATCCAGCCCCCGAGATAGACGAGCGTCAGCACCGTGGGAATCCCCACCACCACCACCGCGACGCGCCGGCTCAGGTCGGCCAGAGGGCGCGGCACGGCGGATGCGGAAGAGGACACGGACCGACTCCCGGCGCTCAGGGTGCCGAGACGCGCCCGAAGCGGCGCTCCCGGCGCTGGTAGTCGAGCACCGCCTCGAACAGGTGCTCACGGGTGAAGTCCGGCCACAGCACCGAGGACACGTGCAACTCCGTGTACGCGAGCTGCCAGAGCAGGAAGTTGCTGAGGCGGTGCTCGCCGGAGGTGCGGATGAGGAGATCGGGGTCCGGAAGCTCCGCGGTGAAGAGGGTAGCGGCGAAGACGTCCTCGTCGATGTCCTCTAGGGCGAGCTCGCCCGCGACGACGCATCGCGCCAACTCTCGCGCCGAGCGCAGGATCTCCTCGCGCCCTCCGTAGGAGATCATCAGGTTCAGGCGCAGCTCGCTGCCCCCACGTGTGCCCTCGACGATAGTGTCCACGGCCCGCCGCGTCGTCGGATCCACCCGATCGAGCTCACCGAGGACGTGCACCTCCACCCCCTGGCGCCTCAGCTCCGCACGCTCCTTCCTGGCATAGAGCTGGAGGAGTGACATCAAGGCGGACACCTCCTGGGGTGGACGCTGCCAGTTCTCCGTCGAGAAGGCGAACAGGGTCAGAATCCGCACGCCGGCCTCGACACAGCCCTCGATGACCTCGCGCACGGACTTCATGCCCTCGCGGTGCCCTCGGTGCCGCGGCAGCCCCCGAGCTCTGGCCCACCGTCCGTTCCCATCCATGATGATGGCAACGTGCTCGGGCACGTCGCCGCTCAGGCGAATGCGGTCAAGCAGCTCGGAAGCCATAGCGGGACTAGGACGCTAGAGCGCCAGAACCTCCTGCTCCTTGTGCTTCACGAGCTCGTCGATCTTGTCGATGTACTCGTGGGTGAGCTTCTCCAGCGCCTCCTCCCTGCGGTGCCCCTCGTCCTCACTGATCTCGTGCTCCTTCACCTTCTCGTGGAGCTCGTCCCGGACCGTGCGGCGGGCGTGGCGGATGGAGACCCTCCCCTCCTCGGCCATCTTGTGCAGGAGCTTCACGTACTCCTTGCGCCGCTCCTCCGTGAGGGCCGGAATCGGCACGCGGATCACGTTCCCGTCGTTCGAGGGGTTGAGACCCAGATCGGCGATCTGGATGGCCCTCTCGACCTCGTGCATCAGCGACTTGTCGAACGGCTGGACGACGAGGAGGCTGGGCTCCGGAGTGTGGACGGTCGCGACCTGGTTCACGGGCAGCTTCGAACCGTACGCGTCGACCCGGACCGTGTCGAGGAGGGCGGGCGTCGCCTTCCCCGTGCGCACCGTCGCGAACTCGCGGCGCATGGCGTCGAGCGCATCGTCCATGCGCTCCCTGGCTTCTTCCACGTTGGCCATGAAGCTCTCCGGATGTGGCGGAAGTCTCTCAGTAGGGTGATCGGAAACGGAAGCGGGCTGTCACCCGAATGCACAGAATACCGCGGTGGCGGATCCCGGGCGGAGCGCCGACGACATGGCGGTCGCTACCGAGAGGAGCTCCGGTGACGGAACCGTGTCACCGCGACAGCAACACTAGGATACAAGGGTTCCCACTCGGTCACCACGGATGGCGGCCGCCACGGCGCCGCGCTCCTCCAGGTTGAGCACGATGATGGGAAGGGCGTTCTCCTTGCAGAGGCTGACGGCGGGGGCATCCATGACGCCCAATTCGCGGGCCACGACCTCCTGGAACGTGATCTCCGGGATGAACTCGGCCTCGGGATTCACATGGGGATCGGCGCTGTAGACACCCTGGACCTTGGTGGCCTTGATGACCACGTCCGCCTCCATCTCGATGGCGCGGAGGACCGCAGCGGTGTCGGTGGAGAAATAGGGATTGCCGGTACCCCCGGCGAAGAGCACCACGCGACCCTTCTCCATGTGACGCAAGGCACGTCGTCGGATGTAGGGCTCGGCGATCTGCTCCATGCGGATGGCCGTCATCACCCTCGTGTCGACGTCCTTGGTCTCCAGGAGATCCTGCACAGCCAACGCGTTGATGACGGTGGCCAGCATCCCCATGTAGTCTGCCTGCACGCGGTCCATGCCCTGCCTGGAGGCCATGGATCCGCGCACGATGTTGCCTCCTCCGATGACCACGCCCAGACGCACGCCCATCTCGGCTATGGAGCGGATCTCGTCGGTGAGCCGATCCACCACGGCCGGCTCGATGCCGAAGCCCTGCTCCCCGGCGAGGGCCTCGCCGGAAAGCTTCACGAGAACACGCCGGTACATCGTCGAGTCCTGCTCGCTTCGGCCGCCGTCGCTCACTCTGCCACTCCTGTCCGCGCTCTCAGCTTTCTCCCACCCTGAGGCGCGCGAAGCGGGCCACCTGCACCTTCTCGCCGGTCTTCGCCGAAACGCCGGTGATCAGGTCCTCGATGGTCCTGTCGGGGTCCTTGACGAAGGGCTGTGCCAGCAGCGTGCTCTCCTTGAAGAACTTCTGCATCTTGCCCTCGACGATCTTCGCGGCGATGTGTTCCGGCTTGCCCTCCTCCTTCACCTGCTCGAGGTAGATCGCCCGCTCGTGCTCCACCACGTCCGCGGGAATGTCCGCCTGGGAGACGGCCAGGGGAGCCGCCGAAGCGATGTGCATCGCCAGGTCCTTCGCCAGCGCCTTGAACTCGTCCGTGTTCGCCACGAAATCGGTCTCGCAGTTCAGCTCCACGATGACGGCCGTCCTCCCGTCGAAGTGGACGTAGCTGCCGATGGTCCCCTGGTTGGCCGAGCGAGCGGCGCGCTTGGCCGCGCGGGCGACGCCGCGGGCGCGCAGGAGATCCATCGCCTTGTCGGCGTCGCCGCCGCTCTCCTCCAGCGCCTTCTTGCAGTCCATCATCCCCGCGCCCGTCCGGTCGCGCAGGGCTTTCACATCCTGAGCAGTGATCGTCATCTGGTCGGTCTTTCGTCGGTCTCGTGTCGGTTTCTCGTAGCTCTCTCGGCACGGAGGCCCCGCCTCCGGCTGTGAAGAGAGGCGGAGCCAACGCGCATCGGTCCCGCGTCGCCGCTGCCGCCTCTGGCACCCCGCGACCCCGGAAGAAACCCCTGGGCCGGGGGCCATCGAGCCGGGACGAACCCGGCTCCCTTCGAAGAAGGCTCCTGTCGCTAGGAGGCGCTCTCCTCCGCGTTGTCGCCGCCCTCGGCCACCGTGGCCGCCGCCTTCTTGGCCCGCGGCTTCCTGGGCTTCGCGGCCGACTTGGCCTTGGAGGCTTCGGCGTCCGCGGAGTCCGGGGCCGGGGTGTCGTCGGATGCAGCGGCTGCCTCCTCTCCGCCTTCCTCCCCGCCGCCTTCCTCCCCTTCCTCCTCACCCTTCCGGTGCTGCGCGATGACCTCCGGCCGCGGCCGCCGCTTGCGCCGCGGGCGGCGACGGCTGGCGGGCCGCTCCTTCTCCGTGGTCTCGCCGGTCTCGGTCGAGTAGGTCGTCGCTTCCACGTCCTCCGGCCGCCGCTGGTCCTCCGGGACCTCACGGCGCGCCACTTCGATGGTGCTCGCGATGGCCGCGCTGATCAGTCCCACGGAGCGGATGGCATCGTCGTTGCCCGGAACAGGGTACGTGATGAGGTCGGGGTCCGCGTTCGTGTCGGTGATGGCGATGACGGGGATCCCCAGGCGGGAGGCCTCCCGCACGGCGATGGTCTCGCGCTTCGCGTCCACGACGAACACCGCGCCGGGGAGGCGTCCCATGTCCTTCACGCCGGCCAGATACTTCTCGAGCTTCAGGCGCTCGCGCTCGAGGAGGAGCCGCTCCTTCTTCGTGTAGAACTCGAAGGCGTTCTCCTCCTGGCCGCGCTCCAGCTCCTTCAGGCGACGGATCTGCTTCCTGATGGTCTGGAAGTTCGTGAGCATCCCCCCGAGCCACCGCTCGGTCACGTAGAAGGCACCGCAGCGCTCGGCCTCCTGCTCGATGACCGCACGCAGCTGGCGCTTGGTGCACACGAAGAGGATCCGCTCACCGCGGAGGACCACCTCCCGCACGGCCTGTTGGGCCGCCAGCAGGCGATCGAGGGTCTTGCGCAGGTCGATGATGTGGATGCCGTTGCGCTCGGCGAAGATGAACGGCTTCATCTTCGGGTTCCAGCGGCGCGTCTGGTGTCCGAAATGGACACCGGCCTCCAGAAGCTGGTTCAGGCCGACTTCCTGCATGTGCGTCAACTCACTCGTGTGGGGCCGATTACGCCCCGATCAGGATGATGAAGCGGCGAGTGCCCTCGGGCCCTCAACGCTTCGAGAACTGGAACCGCTTGCGGGCCTTGGGTCGGCCGGGCTTCTTCCGCTCGACCTTCCGGGGATCCCGTGTCAGCAGCCCCTTCTCGCGCAGCACGGGGCGCGTCTCCTCGTCGTGCTCGACAATGGCCCGGGCCAGCCCCATACGCACCGAATCCGCCTGGCCGGTCAGGCCTCCCCCGTCCACGCGCACCACGACGTCGAACTGGCTTTCCAGCCCCGTCACCCTCAGGGGCTCGACGATGCGTAGACGGTGGGTCTCCCGGGGGAAATAACTCTCCAGCGTCCTTCCGTTGACCCGCCACTCGCCGGTGCCGGGGCGGAGAAGGATGCGGGCGGTCGCCGTCTTGCGGCGCCCCACCTTCTGGATCTGGTTCTTCGTGTCGACGGCCATGTCCTCAGCGTGCCTCTTCAGATGTCCAGGGGTGCGGGCTGCTGACCCTGGTGGGGGTGCTCCGGGCCCGCATAGACCTTCAGCTTCTTCCTGAGAGTCCGCCCCAGGGCGTTCTTGGGAAGCATCCCGCGCACGGCCATCTCGATGACCCGTTCCGGGTGCGCCGCCATCATACGGCGGAAGGGGATGTGTCTCTCGTGACCCATGTACCCGCTGTACCGGAAGTACGTCTTCTGGTCCGCCTTCTTGCCCGTGAGCGCGACCTTGGAGGCGTTCACCACCACGACGTGGTCGCCGGTATCCAGGTGCGGAGTGAATATCGGCTTATGCTTGCCCCGCAGGACGCGCGCGATTTCGGTGGCCAGGCGGCCGAGCGGTTTCCCGGTGGCGTCCACGACCCACCACTTGTGCTCGATCTCGTCGGCTTTCGGTGTATACGTTCTCATGCCCGGCGTCGGTAAGGCGGTCGGTTACAAAGCTTTAAATGATATCCGGCCGCCAAAAACGTGTCAACTGCGCTGCGGCGTTGCGCGGTGGGGCTTTGCGGCATCCGGGAGGGGACCAGGGAAGGACGGGGGGAGGGGCCTCGCGGTGGCGGGACCCGTCGGACCTACATGAAGGTCTCGAGAAAGCGCGCCCGGGAGGCGTGGCGGAGCCTGACCAGGGCCTTCTCCTTGATCTGGCGCACCCGCTCCCGGGTGATGCCCAGCAGGGACCCGATCTCCTCCAGGGTCATGGGCTCCTGGTCGTCCAGCCCGAAGTACAGCCGGAGGATCTTCGCCTCCCGCTCCTTGAGCGTGGACAACGCCTCCTCGATGGTCTTCTTGAGGGCCCGCTCGTACGCCTCGTCCTCGGGGCCCGGCGCGTACTGGTCCGGCAGATAGTCCAGGAGGCGGTTGTCCTCACCCGGCGTGAGGGGAGCGTCCAGCGAGAGGTGGGATTGGGAGATGGCCAGGGTCCGTTCCACCTCCTCCTGGGAGATGTCCAGCTCCTGGGCGATCTCGTCCACCGTGGGCTCCCTGCCCAGCTCCTGAAGGAGCGCCGAGCTTCGCCTGCCTATGCGGTGCAGCGCTCCGGCACGGTTCAGCGGCACGCGCACGATGCGGCTCTGCTCCGCCAGCGCCTGCAGGATGGCCTGCCGGATCCACCACACCGCATAGCTGATGAACTTGATGCCCTTCGTCTCGTCGAATTTGTGTGCCGCCCGTATGAGGCCGAGGTTCCCCTCGTTGATCAGGTCCGGAAGGGGCACGCCCTGGTTCTGGTACTTCTTGGCGACGGAAACGACGAAGCGGAGGTTGGAGCGCACGAGCTTGTTGAGCGCATCCTCGTCGTCCTTCCGGATGCGCCGCGCTAGCGCTGCCTCCTCCTCACGGTCGATGAGGGGGTACTGGCTGATCTCCTTGAGGTACTGATCCAGGGAGCCTTCCCGGAAAACACCTCTACGGGAGGAGAAGCTCATCAGGTCTCGTCGGCTCGGCGCGGGAGGATGTCCTTGTCACGGACGTGCGGCCCCATGCTCCACTCCGCCAAGGGGGGAATGACGCGTCGAAAAGAATCGGGCACGCACGTGACTTGCGCAACCACCCCCCCGCCGAGCACGGGCGTGGACGCGTCCCAAATCCGCGACCTCAGTGTATACGCTCACCGATGCGATGCCAGCGGATGTCCAAGAGCCAAGGTGCATGGTCGGGCGAGTCTGGATTGTAGGAGTAGTATACCAGCCACGGCTTCCCGCGGATGGCGCTCCGCGGTACGAAGCCCCAGTACCGGGAATCGTCGCTGTTGTCCCGATTGTCACCCAGCACGAAGTACTTGCCCGCCGGCACCACGATGGGACCCCAGGTGTCGCTGGTGGGATGATAGGAGCCGGGCGGACCCGCGAGCAGGTTGTCGGATTGCCAGGGCATGTCCAGATGGACGGCGTTCGCGGGGCGCTCGACGTAACGGGCATACGGCTCGTTGACCAGAGCGCCGTTCACGTAGAGGCGCGTGTCCTTCATCTGAAGCGTGTCCCCCGGAACGCCGATGAGCCGCTTCACATAGTCCTTCGTGGGGTCCGTGGGGGGAACGAAGACGATCACATCTCCCCGCCTGGGCTCCTCGAAGGCCGGCAGATGAAGGTGGGTCCCCGGGATCTCGGCCCCGTACACGGCCTTGTTCACCAGGAGGAAATCGCCCACCAGGAGGGTGTTCTCCATGGAGGATGTGGGGATCTTGAACGCCTCCACGACGAACGTCCGAACGAAGAGGAAGAGCGCGAAGACCACCACGACGAACCTGGTCCACTCCCACGTGGTGGCGAGGAGGCCACGCCGGCGAGATCCGGAGGATCGCATGATCTCCGTCACTCCGCCCGACGCTGCTCGATCTCGTGCATGCCTCGCCTCCCAGCGGAGCGCTCTACCGCCGCCGATCCCCCGGCCTGGCCGTCGTCTCGTCGGCCCACCACCGTTGGACGCGGCTGCTACACGCCCCCTCATCATACCGTTCCGGTCTCCCGCAATCCCAGAGTAGGGGCGGAGCACCGCACACGACAGGGGCACGCTTTCTGTGCTTCGCGGGCCCCCTTACCTTCGGGCGACGTGACGTGAGCCCTCCAACCCGGCTCGGTTCAGGCGATGTCGGTCCTGCTCTCCCTCGGCGCCGGCAGGCGGCCGCGCTCCCTCGCACTCGCCGCGATCCTGTTGGTCGTGGGCGGCACGTTCCTGTGGTCGCGGGAACACTCCCCCGGCTCACGGACCGTGCCTGCGGCGGACGGGTGTGCCGGGCGCCCTGGCGCCGGGCCTTGCCGGCCGGGACCCGGCGCCACGGCGTCCGGGGGGGAGCGCGCTCCGGTTCTGCGGGCGGACGAGGCGTGCCGCGACGTCGGCTACCTGTGCGCGGCTCTGGACACCGCCAGGAGCATCGTGATCCGTCACTGGAAGGACTTCCATGGGACGATGGTCGTGCACGTGCCGCCGCCGCCCTTTGAAGATCCCGCCACGGCGCGGCGGCTGCAGGATGCCGCGGCTGACGGCATCCTCATGTGGAACGGCCAGCCCTTTCCCCTCGTCGTAGACCGAGATGGGTTCCGAAAGGCACAGGTACAGGTGCGGTGGACCCGCACGCTGGGCGCGTCCCGGCTGGGTGTGGCGCACACGGTGTGGAGCCCGTCCACGGGACTCGAGGTCCGCTCCCTCGAGCTGTCCACACGCAACCCGTTCGATTCGTCGCGAGTCCTCGATCCGTCCCAGGTAACCCTTACCGCGGCTCACGAGATGGGTCACGCCCTTGGCCTGCCGCACAGCGACCGGCGCGGCGACGTCATGTACCCGAAGAACACGGCCAGGACGCTTTCGGCCCGGGACTACCGGACCGTGGAGGCGCTGTACGCCCTCAGGGACGGGACGCGCATCGTCCACTAGCCGGACGACTCACCCGCCCCTTCACCCACCCAACGTGACACGTGCGCCCACGTAGACGGCGCGTCCCGGCGCGGGAAACCCCACCACCTCTTCGTAGCTCCTGTTCAGCAGGTTGTCGCCACGCACGGAGATCTCCACACCGGGGCGTCGGCCTGCGGCCTGGTCCACGTTCCACGAAGCCTCCAGGGAGACCAGCGTGTACCGGGGCAACGTCACCCGCGTCGCGGGATACGTCGCGAAATCCCGGTCGGCCCGGGCCCCCACGACGTTCACGGCCCCACCCAGCGCCACCCCGCCTCCCAGCGTGGCCCCCATCTCCAGAGAGGCGCTGTGCCGGGGTCGACGCAGGAGCGCACCGCCGGGCGCGAACTCGTCACCGGGCCCACTGCCCACACCCGGGTTCACCACATGGGTGGCCAGCCACGTCCACGACGCAGAGCCCCACACGGGTCCGGCGGAGCCCTCCAGGGCCAGCTCGACGCCGCGGGCGCGGGCACGAGCCACGTTGTAGAAGCTGGGTGACTCGGGGCTGGGCGTCGTGGCCGTGTACTGGATGAGGTCGCGGAAGTCCTGGTCGAAGTACGTGCCCCGGAGGACGAGATCCTCCCCCATCAACCGCTGGTCCAGGCCGACCTCCCACGACCGCGATCGCTCCGGCTCGAGGTTCGGGTTTCCCCGGGCGAACCCGGTGGCGAAGTTCTCGTAGAAGGTCGGCTCCTTGATCCCCGTCCCGAGAGAAGCCCGCAGGCGCGGCCCCGCCGCCCCCATGACGCGCGCCACCCCTCCCACCTGCCACGTCCACAGCCGGCCGAACCGTTGGTTGTCTTCCAGGCGCGCGCCCCCGTCGTAGGACAGCCAGCGCCGAGAGCCCGTCACCTGCGCGTAATAGCCGCGGTTCCACCGGGAGTCTTGGCTCCTGTCGGACGAGGACCCGTAGTCACTGGACGACTTCGTGACCGACCGATCGCTCTCCCGCTCGAGCTCCCACCCCACGGTGGCCACGAGGCCGCCCATGCGGACATTGCCGCGCACGTCCGCCGAGCTCCGCCGCATGTGATCCACGCTCGACGAGGCGTACACGCCCACCGTGTCGGCGGGGCCGTCCTGAGCGTCGTCGGTGCCGCCGTTCACACCATGCGTGCCGAGGTCCAACTGGACGTCCAGACCCCTTCCCAGCGCGCGGTCCGCCTGCAGTCCGAGGGTGGATTCATGCCCATAGGTGAACGAGTTCCGGTCGACGACGTTCCCGGATCCGTCGGTGGGGAAGTGATACGTGTGATGGCTGAGGCGCGCCGTGAAGCGCATCCGCGTCCGGGCGTCGGGCGCCAGGTGGAAGGCGCCCGACGCGACGTCGTCCGTGTAGCTGTTGTTGAAGGGCAGGATCCCCTTCGTGTGCACGCGCGACAAGCCCACGGAATACCCTGTCCGGTCGCTCCCCCCGGACGCATCCAGCGACCAGTCCTGGCGTCCGAAGGACCCCACACGCGTGGCCAGCGCCGCGCGCGCCGGCCCCCGCCCGTCCCGCGTGATGATCTGCACGACGCCAGCGACGGCCCCGGAGCCGTAGAGAGCGCTCCGGGGACCGCGGACGACCTCGATCCGCGCCACGTTGTCGAGGGTGAGGTTCGAGAGGTCGAAAGCTCCCCCGGGCTGGTTCACCTGGACACCGTCGACCAGGACCAGCACGTAGTCGCTCTCCCCGCCCCGCATGAACAGGGACACCGTGGACCCCATCGACCCGTTCTGGACGACGGTGAGGCCCGGGACCTGGCGCAGGGCGTCCTCGACCCGCACCAGCCCCCGCGCGCGCAGAGCGGCCCCGTCCAGCACGGTCACGTCGCTGGCCAACGCGGCCAGGGGGCGTGGCGTGGCGCTCGCGGTGACGACGAGGCCCTCGATGGGAAAGGGGTTCTCCTGGGCGCTCACGGCGCCCGGAAGCACGAGGAGGAAGAGGGCGCCCAACGCCCCTGTCGAACGCTTCACGGGTGGCTCCCTTCGCGGGCCTCCGCCCGCTGCCGGAAGAACGAATCCCGCTCTTCCGAAGAAGAACGGGACCACCCGCGAACCCGCCGGCCGGACCCGTCCCCCCGCGGAGATCGGGTCTCGGATCGGATGGGTCACGTCTCCTGGCTCGAGGCCGCCATGCTCGCCTTCCCGGGAGCCGAAGCGCCCAGTGGCATCCATGGAGCATGCGTTCCGAGGTTTCCTCGGACCTCTTACAGTGGCGGGGCCGCGCCGGACTCACACCGGCTTCCGTTGATGACCCACCCGCCGAGATTGAACTATCACAAGAAGACTACCCAGCGGCGTCCGGAGTCACAAGCCACACCGACGGTCCGCATCTTACATGCGGAATGGGCTCAAGCGTCTCTGATCAACCCGTACTTCTCGATCTTCTTGTAGAGGTTGGAGCGTGGCATCTCCATGCGACGAGCCGCCTCCGCCACGTTCCAGTCGCTCTCCCGGAGCTTCTGCAGGATGAAGGCGCGCTCCGCCCGATCCTTGAAGTCCGCGAACGTGTCCGCACCCAGCAGCTCGCCCCCCAGGCCCGCACCGGAACCCTGTGAAGAGACCAGGAGCGCTACGTCCTCCCCGCTCACGGTATCTCCGCTCGACAGGATGAGCAGCCGTTCCACGGTATTGCGCAGCTCACGCACGTTGCCGGGCCACTCGAGGCTCGACAGACGCTCCACGGCGTCGTCGGTGAACGCGCGAGGCGTCACCCGGTCGGCACGGGCCATCTGCTCGGTGAAGTGTCTCACCAGCATCGGGATGTCCTCGCGCCGCTCCCGGAGTCCGGGAATGTGGATGGGAACGACGTTGAGCCGGTAGAAGAGGTCTTCGCGAAACGTCCCCGCCTGAATCTCGTGTGGCAGATCCTTGTTGGTGGCGGCCACGACGCGGACGTCGACCTCGATGGCCTTGGCGCCCCCCACCCTCGTCACCACACCCTGCTCAAGCGCGCGCAGGACCTTGGCCTGCGCGGCCAGCGACATGTCCCCGATCTCGTCGAGGAAGAGCGTGCCTCCGTCGGCCTGCTCGAACTTCCCCGCGCGGTCCGCCACCGCCCCGGTGAAGGAGCCCTTGATGTGCCCGAAGAGGGCCGACTCGATGAGCTCGGAGGGAATGGCTGCGCAGTTCACCTCCACGAAGGGCCCCTCCGCACGCCGGGACAGGCGGTGGATGGCCCGCCCCACCAGCTCCTTGCCGGTCCCGTTTTCGCCCGTGATGAGCACACGGGCATCCGTTGGGGCCACCCGTTCCACGCGCTCCAGAACCTGCCGCACCGCGAAGGAGTTGCCGACGATCTGATATCGGCTCTCCACCTGGTTCCGGAGAGCCTGCATGCTCGCGGTGAGCCCGCGCAGCTCCAGGGCCCGCTGCAGGGTCACCAGCAACCGGTCGGTGTCCAGCGGCTTCTCCAGGAAGTCGTAGGCGCCCTTCCGGGTGGCCTCGACGGCGGTGTCGATGGTGCCGTGTCCCGAGATCATGATCACGAGAGCGGCCGGATCGTGCTCGCGCAGCCTCTGCAGGACCTCGAGCCCGTCCATGCCGGGCATCTTCACGTCCAGGAAGACCACGTCGGGGTGCCGGCTCGCCGCCACCTCGAGCGCCTCCTGGCCGGCCGAGGCGGTGTGCACCTCGTGACCCTCGTACTCGAAGACCTGCGCGAGGGCATCGCGGATGGATTTCTCGTCGTCGATGATGAGGAGCATCGCCATGGGGTGCTCGTCTCCCTACCGTTTGGCTGTCAGCACGAGGCTGTCCCGCTGGACGTAGACGGACTTCACTCCGTCGGGGATGGGCACGGGCACGGCGTCCGGAGGCATCGTGGGGGGTGCGCGTCGGTGGAGGCCCTTGAGGACATCCACCACCATGCTCTTCGGGACGGGCACATACGCCACGGCGACCTCGTCCACCACGAGTGCCATGTACTCCGGATCGTTGGGGACGAGAGAGCCCTCCATCTCCAGGGGCACCGTGTCGGGGAGCATGCCCATCATCCCCGCGAGGCGCGAGAGCTGTGGAAAGGCCGATGTGGCGACGCGCGCCAGGAGGTGGATGCGCCCCTGCCGCAGCGACACCGTGGGCTCGCTCACCCCCGGTGGGATCAGTTCCGGGACGGCGAACCGCACCACCGCCGTGAGCTCCCGCCCGCTCAAGGCCAGACGGTTCCCGCCTTTGCCACTGCGGAGTCGCTGGAAGCGGTCCAGGGTGGAGTCGGCGAGCTGGGCCGTGGGCTCGCCCGAGGCTTCGGGCGCCGCCTGTGCCGGAACCGCGTCCATTCCCAGCACCCTCTCCAGGGGCGGGAACACATAGGAGCCCCACCGGAACCCCGCGTACGCGGCAAGCACCAGCGCCACCACCAACACCACGGCAGCGAAGATCTTCTTCAGCGTACCGAACACCCTATCCTCCCTCCTGGCGGTATCTCCGGCACCCTTCCCTCCCCAGTCCTGCATCGAGGCCCTGCGGCGGCCACGCCTACCTCCCCGTGAGCCTGGCGCTGGCCAGCACGCTGTAGCGCGAGCCTTCCCGCGAGAGGTGGCTGCGCATCAGATCCAGGGTGTGGATGGCGGCTCGGCCGCTGAAGTCGAGCTCCGCCATGACGTCGTCGAAGCCGCGGAACTGTCCGGCGCCTCCCCTGGAGTCGGCTCGCCCCAGGGTGAGATGCGGGTGGAAGGCCCGGGTCTCCGGCTCGAAGCCCACGTCGGCGAGGCCCCATTCCAGATCCTGCTTCAGGCAACGGAGCTCGGCGCTGGCGTCCACGCCCAGCCACACCACCCTGGGTCTGCGCACGGTGGGGAACGCACCGAAGCCCCCCAACGTGAGATCGAACGGAAGGGTGGACTCGGCCACGCGTCGCACGATCTCCTGCACCTCCAGGACATGCTCCTGCCGAACGTCACCCAGGAACTTCAGCGTCACGTGGTAGTTCTCCGGATCGATCCACCGCACGGGAAGCACCTCCTCACGCAGCCGCGCCGAGGCCCGGTGTATGCGGGTCCGTTCCTTCTTGGGCAGGTTCAGCGCGACGAAGATCCGCATGTCGTCCCCGGGCCCCGTCAGCGGGTGGATGAAGCCGGGGTCGACACGGCCCCGCGTCCGGCGATGGCGGCCACGCCCTCCAGGGCCCGGTCCACGTCGCTCTCCGTGCTGGACCACCCCAGGGACAGCCTCAGCGCTCCCGAAGACCGTGTACCCAGGAGCACGTGGGTCTCGGGGGCGCAGTGGAGCCCCGAGCGGCCCTGCACGTCCCATTCCCGGTCCAGGCGGCGTGCCAGCGTGGACGGATCCACCCGGGCAGCGGTGAGCGTCACGATGCCCACACCGTCCAGGGCCGGGGGGGAGCAGACCCGCACTCCCGGCATCGCCGTGAGGCCCGAGCGGAGGCGGGCCTTCAGCGCGGCCCCGCGACGGTGCAGCTCCTCCACCCCCAGCGAGCGCACGACTTCGATGCCTGCGAGGAGGCCCGCGATTCCCGGAGCGTTGAGCGTGCCCGCTTCCAGCCGGTCGGGCATGGCGTCGGGCATCTCCCTGGGCACGGAGTCCCCCCCGCTGCCTCCCCTCAGAAGGGGCTCGATCTCGATTCCGGGACGCACCCAGAGGCCGCCCGTCCCCTGAGGCCCGAGCATGCCCTTGTGGCCCGTGAACGCCACGAGGTCCGCTCCGTCCGCCGCGCACGTCATGGGCATGTGACCCGCGCCCTGCGCAGCGTCCACGAGGACCAGGGCACCCGCAGCGTGGGCACGCTCGGCGAGGTCGGCCAGGGGAAGCCGGTTGCCCAGGACGTTGGACGCGCTGTTCACCACCACCAGGCGGGCCCCCGCCATCTTCCGCTCGGCGTCGTCCAGGTCCAGCTCCCCCTCCGGAGTCCCCCGGAGCAGACGCACCTCCACGCCGCGGATCCGCTCCAGGTATGCCGCCGGCCGGAGCACCGCGTTGTGGTCGTATTGGGTCACCACCACCGCGTCGTCGGGGGCCAGCACGCCCCACAACGCCGTGTTCAACCCCTGGGTGGCATTGAAGAGGAAGGCCACCCGGTCCGGATCGCCGGAGAGCCCCAGAAGCCACTGCACGGCCTGCCGGCACCGGAGCGCCAGCCGCCCTGCGTCCAGCGCCCGGTCGTAGGCGCCGCGGCCGGGGGTGGCCCCGCACTCCCGGAGGAAGCGGGCCGTCGCCTCGACGACCTCGGGAGGTCGCACGGCCGATGTGGCGGCGAAGTCGAGGTAGTGGCTCATGGGATTTCGAGGGGAGGGTCCGGTCGCCTGACGGCGCCCGGCCCCGAAACTACCGATTGTGGGCCTCGGGGGACAACGGAGGCCAGGGTGCGCGGGCCTCTGGCTTGCCTTCCGCGGGATTGAGGTACATGCGCTGGGTGGGGTACGCCAGATCGATGTCGGGAGTTTCCGCGAAGGCCTCGAGGATACGTTCCCAGATCGCCCCCGCGGTGCCCCGCCGCTGCCGCGGCTCGGTGAGATAGCGCGCGGTGAGGAGCACTCCCGAGTCCTCGACGGACGTGTACACCAGGGGCGTGAGCTTCGTGTAGTGGATGAAGTAACGCTTCGTGGCCTGCCGAAGATGCGTTTCCGCTTCCTCGCTCGTTTCCAGGGCCTTCGCGTCCACGATCTCCTGGAGGATCTCCTTCGCCCTGCGCCAATTGCTCTCGAAGGTGACCAGCACGGGGATCTCGTTCCACAGGTAGGGGAACGTGGCGGTGTAGTTCGCCAGCGGCTGCGTGAAGACCATGGAGTTCGGGATGTGGATCATCCGCCCGGTGCTCTGGTCCGCCGCGACCCAGTTGCCGATCTCCAGAAGGGTGATGGCGAAGATGCGCACGTCCACCACGTCGCCGGCATGGTCGCCGATCTGGACCCGGTCCCCGAGCTCGAACGGCCGTCTCCACAGGATGAAGACCCACCCGGCGAGGTCCTCGAGCAGATCCTTCAGGGCGATGGCCACCCCGGCGGAGAGGAGGCCCAGGAACGTCCCCAGCGACCGGATGGCCGTGAACCAGACCAGAAGGACCAGAAGAAAACCCAGGATGAAGGACACGTAGCCCGTACCCTTCGACCATCTGTACCGGAGCGTCCGGTCCTCCACCCGGCGGTCCACGATCCTCAGGACCAGCCGACGGAGGAACAACAGCGCCAGGGTAATGAGAGCCGTGGCGATGATGTTGGACTGGATGGTGGCGCCCAGGCCGGTCAGCTCCTGGAAGCTGCGGCTGATGTTGTCGGCCATCTGAGCCGGATTCGTGGCCTGGATCATCATCGGAGACCTCTCAGCGCTTCACGGCTCCCGCCGCCGGGACCGCCCGGTCTTCCCGGGCGGTTCTCCCGCCGGTGGTGATCACCACCACCGATCCTACGATGATGGCCGCTGCCGCCACGGAGCGAAAGCTCAACGGCTCTCCCGCCAGCGCCCAGCCGAGCACGAGAGCCACAACGGGGTTCACGTAGGCGTACGTGCCCACCCGGGCCGGCGTGGAGACCGAGAGGAGCCAGATGTAGGCCGTGTACGCCACCAGGGAGCCGAACACGACGAGGTATGCCAAGGCCGCCATGGAGCGCAGCGAGACGGATGCCGGGTGGAAGCCCCGCCATTCTCCCACCAGCCCCGACAGCGGAACCAGCAGCATCCCCCCGGCGAGCATCTGCATGGACACCCAGAGTCGGGGGCGGGACGGCCGAGGAGCGTGGCGGGAGTAGATGGACCCGGTGGCCCAGGCCAGGGCTCCGGCGATGACGAGGAGGCTCCCGACGAGCGCCCGTAGCCCTCCCCTCCCCGCCGCGGGGGCCCCGACCAGGAGGGCGAGCCCCGCGAAGCCCCCCAGCAGCCCCGCCGCCACCCGTCCGGACGGACGCACACGCATGCCCCATCCCCAGTCCACCAACACCATCCAGAGGGGAACGGCGCCCACCAGGAGCGCGGTGAGGCCCGACGGAACCCATTGCTCCGCGGTCACCACGGCACCGTTCCCACAGACCAGGAGCAAGCCACCCACCATGAAGGCGGCTCGCCACTGGGCCGGCGTCGGCCGGGGAGCCCCACGGCCTCGCGACCAGGCGTAGAGCGCGCTCCCCGCGATGAGAAAGCGCACCCCCGCCATGAGCAGGGGTGGGATGGTCCCGATGGCGAATCGGATCGCCAGGTACGTCGACCCCCAGATCAGATAGACGGCGCCGAACGCCAGCAGCACCGGGGTCCGACCCGGGGACGACTTCAATTCGCCTCTCCGGCCACGCGACGCGCACGGGCCTCGCGAAGGCGCCCCCCCGGCCGGGCCGGGGGGGCGTCCGTCATGCCGGAGGCGGTGCCCCTCAATGCGACGCGGTGCCTCCGTGCTCGGTGGACGTGATGAACTGAGCGATGTCGGCCTTGAGGTTCTTGGCCGAGGCCTGGTTCAGGTACGCCATGTGCCCACTCTTGAAGTACTTGAACTCCACGCGGTCCATGTAGGTCTTGTCGAAGCCCAGATGGCGGAACGTATACTCCGCGTTGGCGAACGGCGTCGCCATGTCGTAATACCCCGCGCCCACCATGACGTGGAGGTACGGGTCCTCGGCCATGGCCAGGCGCAACGACTCCACCTCGTTGGGATAGCCGCGGTACCCGGCGTTGCCGTAGTTCCACATGCCGGTATGCCCGCCCATGTAGTACTGCAGGTTCGTCTTGTAGTCGAGGTCGTTGTGCAGGTACTGCATGAACGCCGACATGAAGGCTCCGGAGGGAGCCACGTCCGACGGATCGTAGTCCTCGCGCTGGTTGGCGGCATTGCCGTTGATGCCGATGAGGCGGCTGTCGTAGCGTCCCACGGTCTCACGCTGATCACGGAGCAGCTGCGTCCGGAACGTGCCGGGATCGATGCGCAGGTTCGTCTCGAGGATGAACTTCTGCGACAGCCCGGTGAGCTGCGCGAGCTTCTGCGCCACGGCTGTCTTCTGGGCCTCCGTGAGGGCGTTGCCCTTGGCCAGGGCGGTCATGTAGTCGCCGAAGGCGTACTCGCGTGACTGCTGCGCCACCTGCTGGACGGTCTCGCTCTCCATGCTCGGCGAGAGCTTCTTGTGGTACCACGCCGTCGTGGTGTAGGTGGGGAGAAACGTCGAGTACGCGATGTCGTTGGTGGGCGAGGGCGCGATGTACTGGAAGTCGAGCACCGTGCCCAGGAGCATGATGCCGTTGAGCGCGATCCCCTCGCTCCTCTGCAGCTCGGAGGCGAGCCCGGCGGAGCGGAAGGTGCCATAGCTCTCGCCGAAGAGATACTTGGGCGACGCCCACCGGTGGTACTGGTCGAGGTAGTCGCGGATGAACTGCCCGAACATGGAGACGTCGTTCCGCTCCCCGGTGTAGTCCGAGGCCGGCACCCCCGGAGCCGGACGAGAGTAGCCCGTCATCATGGCGTCGACCTGCACCAGGTCGGTAACGTCGAGGGGCGAGTTGGGGTTGTCCACGAGCGCGTAGGGGGGTGACGGCTCCGTCCCGTGGGGACCCATGTTGGGGTGCTTCGGGCTCATGATGCCCATGTCGAGCCAGATGGACGCCGAGCCCGGACCCCCGTTGTAGAAGAACGTCACCGGGCGCGTAGCGGCGTTCTCCTGATCGCGCGTATATGCGATGTAGAACACCGTGGCCTTGGGCTTTCCGTTGTCGCCGTAGAGGACCATGGTGCCGGCATTCGCCGTGTAGGGGATCTGCTTGCCGTCGATGGTGATGGTGTGGTGCGTCGTGGAGACCTTCTGCACGGCGGGGACGCCGTTCGACGCTGTGGCTCCCCCACCACCACGGCCGGGCATCCCGCCCCCGGGCGCCGGCCGCTGGGCAGCCGCCGGGGCGACGGCGAGGATGGAGGTGGCGATGCTCAGCATCAGAAGCCGTACACGCATGGCAATCTCTCCAGCAAGAGAATCGATGAAGCGGGGACTACCGGAAGCGGACCCCGGGTCGTCGCTGGCTGGAGACGGACCCGTGGTCCGCAGAACCGCACATATGTCCCGCGAGATGATCAGACTGTTGGATGTGCCGTCCGGGGTTGCCTGACGCAAAGGGGCCGCCCCCCGGGGGGCGGCCCCTATGTCCTTCTGTCGTGCTTCGGTGCTCTGTCGATCCGCCGGATCGCGGCTTTGCGTCAGGCGGTCTCGTCGGCCAGATCGGTGTCCGCGGAGTGACGCGTGCGATGCCGTACCTGCTTCGTCGCCAGAAGGATGACAACGCCGAAGGCGATGAGGAGAACGGGCAGCGCGAACGCGAAGATCAACCCGGGACCCACATGGCTCCACAGACTCGCCAGCAGGTCAATCGTCGTGCTCATGTTCGATCCAATCTATCTATGCGAAGCCGGCGTGCCGGCTCACGTTTTCATTGATCCAACTCCCAACGCCATAAGCTTAAGAAAACGAGTCTTCGTACAGAGTCGGGGAAACCCCCACACCCCTCGTGGGAGGATGCCCCGGGGACCCTCCGGGCCCGCCCGCGGCCGGCGACGACGGCTCCGCGCCCGGCTGCCCCGGCACCCCCATCCGGGCCGGCTCCCTCAGGCGACATCCCCCTCCGGAAGCCTGTACTGGACGGCCTCCAGAACGTGCTCCTCGCGGACCTTCCCCTCCCCCGCCAGGTCGGCGAGGGTGCGGGCCACCTTGAGCACCCTGTGGAACGCCCGGGCCGAGAGCCGGCCCCGGTCCACCGCGTCCCGGAGCGGCGCCGCCACCCGGCGGGAGGGCCGGACCACACGGCGCAGAAGGCCCGGCCCCATCTGACCGTTGGCGAACACGCCGGGCTCCCCCCCGAAGCGCTCCTGCTGCAAGACACGAGCATGCGCCACCCGGGCCTGGACGGTGGCCGAGGCCTCACCGCGGCTCTCCTCCGAGAGCGCGTCGAACGACACCGCGCCCACCTCGACCTGCAGGTCCACCCGATCCAGGAGCGGTCCCGAGATCCGACCCCGGTAGCGGGTCACCTGGGCCGGGTCGCACAGACAGCGGTCGGACCCGTCGCCGCAGTACCCGCAGGGGCACGGGTTCATGGCGCCCACCAGGAGGAAGCGGGCCGGGAATCGCTCCGTGCCCCGCACGCGGGACACCAGCACCTGTCCGTCCTCGAGGGGCTGCCGGAGCGACTCCAGGGCGTTGCGCCGGAACTCGGCGAGCTCGTCCAGGAAGAGCACCCCGTGATGGGCGAGGCTGATCTCCCCGGGACGCAGAGGCACCCCGCCGCCGATGAGCCCCGCGTCGCTCACGCTGTGGTGGGGCGCGCGAAAGGGCCGCCGCCTGAGGAGCGCACACCCCGGCGGAAGGCATCCCGCCACGGAGTGCACCCGCGTGGCCTCCAGGGCTTCGGCCAGGGTGAGGGGCGGCATGATGCCGGGAAGCCGACGGGCCAGCATGGTCTTTCCCGCGCCGGGTGGTCCCATGAACAGGATGTTGTGGGCCCCGGCGGCGGCGATCTCCAGCACCCGCTTCGCGGTCTGCTGGCCCTTCACGTCCCTCAGGTCCGGACCTCCTTGCTCGCCCTGCTCGAGCAGGGCGGCCGCGTCGACGCGCACGGGGCTCAGGACTTCGTCGCCCCGCAGGTGGCGGAGCACCGCGTTCAGGTCGCCGGCACCGAAGACGCCGATCCCTTCCACCACCGCCGCCTCCAGCGCGTTGGCGGCAGGCACCATCACCGCACGCGCGCCGGCCCTCGCGCACCGCGCCACCACCGGCAGCACCCCCCGTACGGGGCGCACCGAGCCGTCGAGGCCGAGCTCCCCCACGAACGCGACCCCCTCGAGGACCTCGGCCTCCACGTGCCCCGCCGCGGCCAGGAGTCCCACGGCGATGGGCAGGTCGAAGGCGCTCCCCTCCTTGCGCACGTCCGCCGGGGCCAGGTTCACCGTGATGCGTCGCGGCGGCAGGGGGTACCCGGCGTTGCGCAGTGCGGCGCCCACCCGCTCACGGCCTTCCCGGACGGCGCCCTCCGGCAGTCCCACCACGGTGAAGGTGGGAAGTCCGGACGCCAGGTTCACCTCCACCTGGACGAGGTAGCTGTCCACGCCGCGGACCGCAGCGCTGGTGACGCGTGCGAGCATGGAGCACGGTCGGTGTTGCGCCGGGGCGGTGGAATGCCTCGTTCGGCCGGAGCGTCGGCGCCCGTCCCGCCCCGGAGAGCCCCCGCTACATCGACGCCTGCGCCGTACGCGCTATGATCTCCTCCTGGAGATCCCGGCCGATGTCCACGAAGTAGTCGCTGTACCCGGCGACGCGCACGAGGAGATCACGGTACTCCTCGGGTCGCCGCTGGGCGTCGCGCAGGGTCTCCGTGTCCACGACGTTGAACTGGATGTGGTGGCCGCCCAGGCGGAAGTAGGTCCGCACCAGGTCCGCCAGGCGGTCGATGCCGGTATCGCCCTCGAGGACCTGCGGCAGGAAGCGCTGGTTCAGGAGCGTCCCTCCGGACTTCACCTGGTCCATCTTCCCCAGCGACTTGCACACCGCCGTGGGCCCCCGGCGGTCCGCCCCCTGGGACGGAGAGGTGCCGTCGGAGATGGGCATGCGCGCCCTCCTGCCGTCCGGCGTGGCGCCCACGCGTGTGCCGAAGTACACGTGGCACGTCGTGGAGAGCATGTTCAGGTGATAGTGCCCCCCCCGGGTGTTGGGGCGCCCGTCGATGGTGCGGAAGAGGGAGTCGTAGATCCGGCGCATGATGTCGTCGGCCCGGTCGTCGTCGTTGCCGAACTTCGGGGTCCGGTTCAGCAGGAGCTGCCTCAGCGACTCCTCTCCCCGGAAGTCGTCCGCCAGGGCGCGCAGAAGCACCGCCATCTTGAGGCCCGCGTCGAAGACGTGCGTGCGCACCGCCGACAGCGCGTCGGTGGTGGTGCCGATGCCGCAGCATTGGATGTAGCTGGTGTTGTATCTCGCCCCGCCGTCGTTGTAGTCGCGGGCGTTCTCGACACAATCCCGGATCACCACGGACAGGAACGGGGCCGGAACCCAGCGGGCATACAGCGACTCCACCACCTGGTTCATCTGGACCTTCACGTCCACGAACCAACGGAGCTGTGCCTCGAAGGCGGCGTAGAGATCCTCGAAGGAGGCGAAGGTGCGGGGGTCCCCCGTGGCGGGTCCGATGCGCTTGCCCGAAGCGGGATCGACCCCGTCGTGCAGCGCCAGCTCGAGGATCTTCGGCGTGTTCAGATAGCCTGTGAGGAAATACGCCTCCTTGCCGAACGCTCCGGTCTCGATGCACCCGCTGGTGCCCCCCTCCCGCGCATCCTCCACCTTCTTGCCCGCCCACACCTGCTCGGCCACGACCTCGTCGGCGTTGAAGATCGAGGGGTATCCCAGCCCCTTGCGGATCACACGGCACGCCGCCTTCAGGAAGCGGTCGGGCGTGCGCATGGAGACCTGGACGTTCGCCTGCGGCTGCAGGAGCCGGACCTCGTCCATGACCTCCAGGAGCAGGTACGAGAGGTCCGACACCGCGTCGGCACCATCCCGGTCCAGTCCGCCGAGGTTGATGTTCGTGAAGTCGTTGTAGGTGCCGCTCTCCTCCGCGGTGACTCCGACCTTCGGCGGCGCGGGATGGTTGTTGAACTTGATCCACAGACACGAGAGGAGCTCCTTCGCGCCTTCCCGGTCCAGGGTCCCGTTGGCGAGATCCCGCTCGTAGAACGAGCGCAGGTGCTGATCGAGGTGGCCGGGGTTCATGGCATCCCAGCCGTTGAGCTCGGTGACGGTACCGAGGTGGACGAACCAGTAGGTCTGTATGGCCTCCCACAGGTTGCTCGGCGGGTGCGCAGGCACGCGGCGGCACACCTGGGCGATGCGCCGGAGCTCGCGTCGACGCACCGGATCTTTCGTTTCCTGCGCCATCTTGGCGGCGAGCTCCGCGTGGCGCCGGGCGAAGACGATGGCCGCGTCGCAGGCGACGTCCATGGCCTGGAGCGCCTCCGCCTTCCGCGTTGCATCGGGGTCGTTCAGATAGTCGAGGCGGGCGCTCCTCACCCGGATGCGCTTCTTCGTCTCCAGGAGCCCGTGCCGGTAGATCTCCCCGTCCAACGCGGTGTGGCCCGGCGCACGCTGTTCCATGAACTCCGTGAAGATCCCCGCCTCGTAGGCGTCCAGCCACCGCTGGGGCGCCCGGGCGAAGACGCGGTCACGCATGGAGCGGCCGCTCCAGTATGGAATGATGTCCCGCTCGTAGAGCTCCATCGCTTCGTCGCTGGTGGCGTAACGCGTCCTCTCGCGGCGGTCCAGCGTGCTCAGGTCCTCGACGCTGTGGCACGTAAGCTCTGGATAGGTGGGCACGGCTTTGGGAGCCGGTCCGCGCTCGCCCACGATGAGCTCGTCCTCCCCGATCCAGATCGTCTTTCTCTCGCAGAGCTCCCGGAAGGCCAGAGCGCGAAGCACGGGCACGGGGTAGCGTCCTTCGTTCTCACGGTAGAAGCGCGTGACGATCTCGGCCCGCTCGGTGGACAGCGTGGGCGTGGCCTCGAAGCTCCTGCGCCGGAGGCGCGCGACGCGGTCGTTCATGATCCCTCAGCCTCCGATGATGACGTTGAGCCCCAGCTCCCGGAGCCGCTCGCCCAGCGCCAGGGCGCGCTCGGGCGGTATGGGGCGGTCGTCCTTCAACCTCCAGGGGACGCCGAAGCGTTGGTGCTTGTCCCGGGCGGCGCGATGGAAGGGCAGGAGATGTACCGCCTCCACCGAATGATCGGAGCGCCCGGCGAGAAGGACACCGGCGCGCTCGATGTGCTCGTCGCCGTCGCTGATGCCCGGAATCAGGGGCAGACGCACGTGGACCCGGGCCCCGCCCTCCAGCAGTCGTTCCAGGTTCTCGAGGATGGGCCGAAGCGGCACCCCCGTGGCGCGGCGGTGCAGGACTGGGTCGAGGGTCTTCAGGTCGTAGAGGAAGAGGTCCGTCTCCTCCGCCACCTGCATCAGGACCCGCGGGGATGCGAAGCCCGTGGTGTCTACGGTGCGATGGATGCCGACCCGACCGCACGCACGCAGCGATTCCAGGAGGAACCCCCACTGCAGGAGCGGCTCTCCACCCGAGAAGGTCACGCCGCCACCCGACTGGTCGTGGAAGATCTGATCGCGCTCGATCTCGACGAGGAGCTCCTCCACGGTCCACGTCTCCCCCACCAGCTGCCGAGCCTCCGACGGGCAGGCCTGAGCGCAGGCGCCGTCCACCTTGCAGCGGCTCCCGTCCACGACGACGCCCGCCGGGGTCATGGAGAGCGCGCTCTCCGCACACGCCTCCACGCAGGAGCCGCACCTCAGGCAGCGCTCGGAGTCGTAGTGGATGAACGGCGCCCTGCCCTGGCTCTCCGGGTTGTGGCACCACCAGCACGACAGCGGACATCCCTTGAAGAACACCGTGGTGCGGATGCCGGGCCCGTCGTGGACGGAATACCTGCGGATATCGAAGATGAGGCCTCTTCGCACGCGTGCTCTCCCGGGCAGGGTCCAGGCCAGGGAGGGTGTGCCGCGCGCGCCGCGGGCGCCTGGGCTCATGGCCAACCCGGAATATAGCGGCTTGCGGCCGGATGCCGCGGCCCAGCCCTCGCCACGGAGGCCTGAACCACCGGTGGGAAGGCCGGGGAAGGCGGTCCGGGGGGAACCCGATCCCGGCTCGCTTCGGTCGTAGGGGGAATCCCGGATGCGTAGGGAAATTCCCCGCTTGTGCCTCCCTGCCCTCCCCAATACCCTTTGGGGCCTTCCGGGCCACCCGCCCGGAACGCGCAGTGCATCCACGGAGAGTTTGGAACCTACATCGGAACCCAAAGGGAGCGCGTCCATGAAGGTCGCCGTCCTGAAGGAAACACGCGCCGGCGAACACCGGGTGGCCCTCGTTGCCCAGGGTGTACAGACGCTGTCGAAGTCGGGGCTCGAGGTCGTCGTCGAGTCCGGCGCCGGCGAGGCGGCCGGCATCTCGGACGACGGGTACAAGCAGGCGGGAGCCTCCATCGCCGGCAGCGCGGCCGAGGCGTTGAAGGGTGCGGGATTGGTCCTGCTGATCAACCCGCCCGAGGCCGCCACGGTGACAGGTTTGGCCGAGGGGACGATTCTCGTTTCCTTCCTGAGCCCCATGACCGACCACGCGTTGGTCAAGAGCCTCAAGGACCGCAAGGTCACCGCCATCTCCATGGAGATGGTCCCGCGCATCACGCGGGCCCAGTCCATGGACGCTCTCTCCTCGCAGGCGACGGTGGCAGGATACAAGGCCGTGCTCATGGCCGCCGATGCCCTCCCGAAGTTCCTGCCCATGTTCACGACGGCCGCCGGCACGATCCGACCGGCCAAGGTCCTCATATTGGGTGCCGGCGTAGCCGGGCTGCAGGCCATCGCCACGGCAAGGCGTCTGGGTGCGGTGGTGGAGGCCTTCGACGTCCGTCCCGCCGTCAAGGAGCAGGTGGAGAGCCTGGGTGCGAAGTTCCTGGAGACCGAGCACGATGTCACCGCCGAGGGCGAGGGCGGCTATGCCAAGGAGCTCTCGGAGGAGCAACACCGGAAAGAGCTCGATCTCATCGCCACCCACATCGCCGACGCAGATGTCGTCCTCACCACCGCGCAGATCCCCGGGCGCAAGGCTCCGGTGCTCGTCACCGCGGATATGGTGAAGTCCATGAAGCCGGGGTCCGTCATCGTCGACCTCGCTGCCGAGTCCGGTGGCAACTGCGAGCTCACCAAGGCGGGCGAGACGGTCGTGGCCCACGGCGTCACCGTTCTGGGCCCCTCCAACCTGCCCGCCACCATTCCGGTGCACGCCAGCCAGATGTACTCGAAGAACATCGTCACCCTCGTCGGCGAGTTCGTGGACAAGGAGGGTGCCGTGAACCTCGACTTCGCCAACGACGTGGTCGGTCCCTCCACGGTGACCCACGCCGGCGAGATCGTGAACGAGCGCGTGAAGGAGGCTGTGGGCGCGTGACGCCCGAGCTCCCGCGTTCGACCCTGACACGAGAAACGTGACGCCCAACTCCGAGGAGAACCCATGGGCGAGTTGATGATCGCACTCTACGTGTTCACCCTCGCGACCCTGGCGGGCCGCGAGGTGATCACCAAAGTCCCTCCCACGCTGCACACGCCGCTGATGTCGGGCTCCAACGCCATCTCCGGCATCTCCATCGTGGGGGCCCTGATCGTGGCGGGCCGGACGCACGGGACGCTGGAGCTCATTCTCGGCGTGGCCGCCGTGGCCATGGGGACCATCAACGTGGTCGGCGGGTTCCTGGTGACCGACCGCATGCTCGCCATGTTCAAGAAGCGTTAGGGGGGAAGCTCACATGAACGGTCATATCATCGTCGAGCTAGCCTACCTCCTGTCGGCGATCCTCTTCGTCGTCGGTCTGAAGCGCCTCCAGTCCCCGGCGACCGCCCGCGCGGGCAACGCCATCGCGGCGGCCGCCATGCTCATCGCCATCGTCACCACGATGGTGGACAACCAGATCCTGTCGTGGACCGAAATCATCATCGGGCTCATGATCGGGGGCCTCATCGGCGGCATCTCGTCGTACGCCGTGAAGATGACGGCCATGCCCCAGATGGTGGGTCTCTTCAACGGTTTCGGCGGCGGCGCGTCCGCGCTGGTGGCCATCGCCGAGTTCGTCACGCTGAAGGGGCAGATCGGTGTCGGCACCCACGGCATCAGCGTCATGGCCACCGTAATCATCGGCGGCGTGACCTTCTCGGGGTCCATGATCGCGTTCCTCAAGCTCCAGGAGTGGATGACGGGCAACCCCATCGTCTATCCTCTCCAGAAGACGTTGAACGCCCTCTTATTCCTCGCCGCATTGGCCACGGGCATCTTCGCCCTGGGCGTCGGACACGTGGGCGATCCGTGGACGATGTTCTGGATCCTCACCGCGATCTCGCTGGTGCTGGGGGTCACGCTGACCATCCCCATCGGCGGTGCCGACATGCCCGTGGTGATCTCGCTCCTCAACTCCTACTCGGGATTGGCGGGAGCGGCTGCGGGCTTCGTGGTCATGAACATGGTGCTCATCATCGCCGGGGCTCTGGTTGGCGCGTCGGGGATCATCCTCACCATGATCATGTGCAAGGGGATGAACCGGTCGCTGGCCAACGTCGCTTTCGGCGCCTTCGGCGGCACCGCGCACATCGACAAGTCCCAGATCGGCAAGCGCCCGGTGAAGCGGGCCGACGCCGAGATGGTAGCCGCCGAGCTCGGCTACGTGCACTCGGTGATCTTCGTGCCGGGATACGGCCTCGCGGTGGCACAGGCGCAGCACGAGCTGCGCAAGGTGGGTGATCTGCTGGAGGCTCGCGGCGTGGACGTGAAGTACGCCGTGCACCCGGTGGCCGGGCGTATGCCCGGGCACATGAACGTGCTCCTCGCCGAAGCCGACGTGCCCTACAACAAGCTCTTCGACCGCGACGAGATCAACGACGACTTCCCCGATACCGACGCGGTGCTCATCATCGGCGCCAACGACGTGTGCAACCCCGCCGCACGGGATCCCAAGAGCGTCATCGCCGGGATGCCCATCATGGATGTGGACAAGGCGCGGCGGACCATCGTCATGAAGCGTTCGCTGTCACCGGGCTTCGCCGGCATCGACAACGACCTCTTCTACAACGACAACAACCTCATGTTCTTCGGCGACGCCAAGAACTCCCTGGCGGAGCTGGTGAAGGCGATCCGCGAGCTGCCCTGACGCGCATCCGGCAGCCGACATCGAGGGGCCGGGAGCATCCGCTCCCGGCCCCTCGTGCACGTCCGACGTCGCTTCTCCACCCCCACCGTCGTGTGCGCCTCGGGAGGGCGAGGGCGTCGTCTACGCCTCCGTGGCCGCGCGTGCGGCATCCTGCAGGAGGCTCCAGAGCGCCGCGACGTGCGATTCCATGGTCTTCAGGTTGCCGATGGCCACCCGCAGCACCAGACGCCCACCGAGCTTCGTGTGCGACAGGAACGCGGTGCCCGATGCGTTCACCCCATCGAGGATGCGCTGGTTGAGCTCGTCCGCCTCCTCGTCGGCCATGCCCGCCGGCGCGTGCCGGAGACAGACCAGCCCCAGCGTCACCGGTGCCGCCACGCTCCAACCCTCCGTGGCTTCCGCCCACGACGCCAGCTGCTTCGCCAGACGCACGTGCTCCCGGATGTTGGCCACCAGGCCCGCCCGGCCGAACCAGCGGAGCACGAACCAGAGCTTCAAGGCCCGGAAGCGCCGGCCGAGAGCGACACCGTAGTCCATGAGGTTCTTCACCTGCCCCTGCTCAGCCGTGCGCAGGTACTCCGGAACGAGGGAGAACGCGCGCACCAGCTCCTCGGGGCGTCGGCAGTAGAGCGCCGAGCAGTCCGTAGGGGTGAAGATCCACTTGTGGGGGTTGATGACGATGGAGTCGGCCCCCTCCCACCCCGCGAACATGGGGCGCAGCTCGGGGACGATGGCCGCCGGGCCCCCGTACGCCGCGTCCACGTGCACCCACGCACCGTGGGCAGCCGCCAGGGGCACGATCTCCTTCACCGGGTCCAGGGAGGTCACCGAGGTGGTGCCCAGGGTGGCCACCACCGCCACCGGCCTGATCCCGGCGGCCTCGTCCTCCTTCAGCGCGGCGTCCAGCGCGTCCAGCCGCATGCGGAACGCGTCGTCCGAGGGGATGGCGCGGTACCCTTCACGGCCGAATCCCAGGGCCATGACGGCCTTCTCCACCGAGGAGTGCGCGTGCTCGGATGCGTAGACCCGGCCACGGGGAAGGCCGAACAGGCCGCCGGCGTGCACCTCCGGATAGGCGACTTCGCGCGCGGCTGCGAGGGCGTAGAGCGTCGAGTGCGAGGCGGTGTCGTTGATGACGCCGTCGAAGCCCTCGGGGAGTCCGACGAGCTGGCGGAGCCAGTCCATGACCACCTCCTCGAGCTCCGTGGCCGCCGGGGAGCTCCGCCAGACCATGGCATTGAGGTTCATGGCCGCCGACAGCATCTCCCCAAGGATGCCGGGGCCCGACCCCGTGGTGGCGAAGTAGCCGAAGAAGGATGGGTGGTTCCAGTGGGTGACTCCAGGCACCACCAGGTTCCGGAAGTCGGCCAACGCGGCCTCCATCTCCTCCCCGCTCTCGGGAGGGTGGCCGGGGATGCGGGAGCGCACGTCCCCGGGGCGTACGTCCGGGAAGACGGGCAGGTCCCCCACCGACCCCAGGTAGTCGGCGATCCAATCGGAGACCTCGTGTGCGAGGCGGCGTAGCTCTTCCGGGGGAAGATCCCCCACGCCGCGGGCCATCTCCGTGCTCAGCGCCTACCGTTGCGCGAGGGAGAGACCATGCTGTTCGGGGGCGTCACCGCCTCCACCAGCTCCGTGCGGAGCACGTCGAGCTGGCTCTGGATCTCCGCCCTCAGCTCGGCGGTGGGCGGCACGTCCGGAATCCCCGACCCCTCGAAGAGCGCGAAGAAGAGCGCATCCGTGTGCCCCACGCTCGCATGGGTCACGCCGCGATCGATGGCGCGATTCAGACGCAGCACGTCGCGAAGCGAGATGGGTACCCGGCCGGCGAGAGGGGGCTCCTGGTAGAGAAGGCGGATCACCGCCTCGCGGAGGAGCTGGAACTCCTCGATGACTTCCCCGGCCGCCAGGCCGCGACGGGCGGCCACGTTTCCGAAGAGCTCCGACCCCCGTACCCACAGCGGGTCCACCTGGTCGCGATACGGGCCGAGCATGGCGGGAAGGAAGTTCACCAGGAGGTCCACGAACTCCGCGAGGAGCTCGTTGACTCCGTTGGCGCGCCGGTCGTACCGGCTCTGGATCTCCCGGAGCCAGCGGTCGGCGAGGCGATCCCGACGCGCTTCCACCCAAGCGGCCAACTCGACTGCCTGAACCCTCCGGTGGCCTCGGGGTGGGGCGGAATCCGGGTGTTCCGGTCTTGCTTCTGCGGTCCAGGAGGTCGGAGGCTCGGCCGCGATGTTCCTCATGTCTGCCGGGGTTCGAGTCGGGCGCGGTGAGAAACGCCCAGAGGCGCGCTCCACTGAGCCGGAGCGGTCCCTGGTGCTCCTGCCGGGACCTCAAAGATGTTCGATCCTACGGGTCGTCGCCACCCCCCAGGGGAGCGTCGTCCCGCCACGCTCGAAGGTGCAGGGACACGCGCGTGCCACGTCCCGGCACGCTCTCCAGGGTGACCGACGCGCCCCACGACTCCACCAGCCGACGCACGATCGCGAGGCCGAGCCCCGTGCCGGTGGAACGCGTGCTGAACTGCGGCTCGAACACTCGGGGCATGAAGTCCGCGGGGATCCCGGCGCCGTCGTCCACCACCTGGAGGAGGACGTTCTCGGACCCCTCCGCGTGGGCTTCCACGCGTACCGTGCCCCCGTCCCCCAGCCTGAGCGCCGCTCTGGCGTTCTCGAGGAGGTTCACCAGCACCTCCTTCATCTCGGGAATCCTCGCCTCCACGGCGGGAAGACCGGTCACCACCTCACCCTCGAAGCGCACCGGGCCATGGGAGCCCTCGTACAGGGCCAGCACCTCCTGCACGACGGCCGCCACGTCCACCGCCGCCAGCGGCATGCCCCCCGCCTCGGAGGGCGCCCCGAAGCGGGAGAACGTCCGGGCGATGGCCGCCAGCCGATCGATCTCCTTGAGCATGGCGTCCGCGTTGCGCACCAACACCTCGCCGAAGTCCGGCTTGCGGTCCTCCCATGCCCTCCGGATGTGCTGGATGGACAGCTTGATCGGTGTCAGGGGGTTCTTCACTTCGTGGGCCACCTGGCGCGCCATCTCGCCCCAGGCCAGCACGCGCTCCGCGCGCAACTCGTCGGTGACGTCCTCGATGGCCACCACGGCCCCACCCGCGGCGGGCTGGGTTCCCAGCCTGCGGGCACGCACCCGGACCCGGCGGCTCCCCACGTGGAGCTCCCCTCCCGACTCGGTACGGCCCGCGTCCAGGAACGCGCTCACCCAGTGCGCCAGCGCCTCGCCCTGGGCCCCCGCCGCCGGCAGCGGCTCACCGACGTCCACTGCCCCTCCCAGCAGCACCTCCGCCCGGGGGTTCACCAGCGTCACCCGGCGCCCCGCATCCAGGGCGATCATGCCCACGGCGGCCTCCTCCATGATGGCCTCCGTCCGGCGGGACGTCCGCACGAGCTGCCGGCGGGCACGCCTGAGCCGCCCAACCATCCTGTTGAACGCCCGGAACACGGCGCCGAACTCGTCGGCACGCCCCGCCGGGAGCCGAAGTCGGAGGTCGCCTCTCCCGACGCGTTCCGACGCTTCCTGGAGCGCGTGGATGGGAGACGTGAGGGCACGCCCTACGAGGAGCGCCAGCATCAGGGACAGGACTCCGCCCACCACCACCGCGAAGCCCACCAGCTCGGCGATGTCGGAAGCGCGCACCGCGGTAGCACCGGCCTGGATCGGCACCTGGGCCACGAGGACGTCCCCGCTGGGAAGGCTGCGGTACGCCGTGGCGTACGCCCACTCTCCCAGGGAGCCGTCGGTGGTGGCCCGGACCTCCTCACCCTTGAGGAGCTGTTCGGTCCGGTAGGGGATCCAGTCGTTATACAACCCCAGATCGACGAGCTCCTCCACGGAGCCGTCCCGGAGCTCCCCATTCTGGTAGTCCAGGAGCTCGCCCCCCACCCGCCGTGCCAGCGCCTGCATCCGCCCACTCACCTGGTGGTACCAGCCGGCCGCGTCCTCCGTCACCCTCTCCGCCAAGACCTCGGCGGCCCGGTGCGAGGCACCCGCGATGGCTCTGTACGCCACGGACCCGAAGATCGCGTTGGCCAGCACGAAGAAGCCGAAGAGGGCCAGTGTGACGCGGGCCCGAAAGGAGATCACCACGGCGCCCAGGCGCACGCCCAGGGGATTCCCACCCTGCAGCAGCGCCCGCCCCACCACCCAGAACAGCAGGAACGACGCGATGTCCAGCACCAGGAGCAGGGTGCCCCGCGCCAGCGCCAGCAGGCCGCCGGGCAGGACCACCGCGTAGTTCGCGTGGTACTGGGCGTTGGGAAAGCCCAGGACCATCTCGCCCTGCCATCCGTCCGCAGTGCGCACCCAGCGCAGCCGCCCCGGAGGCTCCCTCTCATCGGCCGCCCGGGGGATGATGGTGAGGGGATCCTCCCCGGTTCGGCGCCCTCCGGCCAGGAGCGGACTCAGATGCAGGCCCGCGTTGGGGTCCGGAAAGGGCGGCGCCGCAACGGTCAGGACCTGCCCGTTGCTCAACGGCACGCGCAACACGTACCGAGCGTCCTCCCGGTCGTAGCGTACGACACGGATCCCCGGCAGCGTGTCCTCGAAGACGTCCTTGGATACCACGGGGCGCTCCGCCACACCCACACGGAGCTCCTGCTGCGGAACGCCTGCCTGCGACCAGAGCGTCAACCATGCCGTCTGGCCCAGGCCGCCCAGGCCGCTGGCCGCCCAGGCGTCGTACATCATGTCGACACCCGCCTCGCCGGTCGCGTCGAGGGAGTCGGCGGCCTCCCCCAGCCTGTAGAGCGCGCTCCGCACGGCCGGGTCGTCGGGCGCCTTCACGCGCTCCAGGCGCTCCTGCCCCGTCTCAATCCGCGCGTGCACACGGGCTCCCCACGCCACCGGTATTGCCGCGGTGGAGGCGAGCAGGCCCGCGAGGATCCACGACACGGGGGCACGGCGCCAGCCCGGCCATGCGCGCAGGGAAGCGGCCGTGAGCGTGACGGGAACGCCCCACAGCAGCGGCCACCACACGGGAATGTGGGCCGTGCGCCAAACGAGCAGGGCAGCGCCGCCGCCCAGCACGAAGCCCAGAGCTATCCCCAGCGGGCCCAGGTAGCGATGCTCACCGCCGGCTTCGGCGACACGCACCAGGATCGCCCCCGTCGCCAGGGTCAGGAGGAGCACACAGACAGCCTGATAGACGCTCCAGTACATACCGCCACCCGCCAGAGCCGTGGGCGACAGCGCAGACTCTAGCAGCCACAGAATAAGCGTGTAGACTGCTGCAACCACGCCTCCTGCGAGCCACGGCCGCAGGCGTGGTCGGGGGCGAGGGAACACCGCAACCACCGTGACCAGGGCCAGCACCATGATCGCCAGCCGCCCGAGGGGAACCGGATTGGGCGCCGGCAGCGCGAAGCGCGCCGTATCGAAGAGGGGCTTCAGAGCCGTCAGTTGCTGAAACGGCAACGCTCCCGCAACGAACACCAGGGTGAAGGCGGCGGTGGCGCCCGAAGTGAGCCCCCGGGGAGCGCCCATGGCCAGGAGCGTCCACGCCAGGAGGGTGATCCCCGCTACAATGATGCGCCAGCGGTCACGGATCTCGCCGACTCGCACCCCCGGTTGGGGACGGTCCAGAAGGACGGTGAAGAGCGTCTGGTCACCGACCCGGAGGTCCCACCCCCCCACCCCCGGCGGTGGGTTCTGCACGATGCGGATCCCCTCCCCCACCTCGTCCCTGAAACGGGACGCGAAGTCCCCGGCGTCGGCCCCCAGCCAGGGAGGCAGCTGCGTGCTCAGCAGGATGGCCGCCACCGCGGTTCCGGCCGGGCCGGCGCTGCTGGTCACATACAGGTAGCTGAAGAGGGGGAGGTCGCCGAAGAGGTAGCGGCGAGCCCCCCGCCGTACGTCCTCCGGCACCCGTCCGCGATGGACGCCGTCCCATACGACCAGACTGTCGGCGGAGTCGTACAGCGCCAGCGCCGAGACCCCGTAGCGCCGGCGCAGGGTCGCCACGGTGGCGTCGGCCACCTTCCCGCTGAACGCCTGCGCCGCGAGGGCGTCCGCGGCGGACTCCGCCGCGTTCTCGCGCCCCTGGAGCTCGGCGTTCAGCCGCTTCCCCACGTGCTCCTCCCGGCTCCGCCAGTATGCCGCCCAGTCGTTGCGCATGCCCGAGACCTGGCGCTGGCCGACGAATCCCGCGAGGATCCCCGCGAGCAGCACCACCACACCGACGGATCCGGCGCGGCTGCGCGGCCGGCCCCAGAGCGCGGCGGCGCACGCCCCGACGGCGGCGAGGACCAACACCCGCGGCTCCGGCGTCCCGGCCCACAGTCCGAGGGCGATGACTCCCAGCCACGGCCCCACACCACCGGCGAAGGCCGCCACCCGGTTCCGGATCGCGGAGGAGCTCGACGGTGACGTCATATGCGCTTGATGAGCTGAGCTGGTCGGAGGTGGGACGGATGCTGGGGCGGGACCCACGCCTGGTGGTGCCCGTCGGCGCCCTGGATCAGCACGGGCCCCACCTGCCCCTGGGCGCCAACACCATCGTAGCCAAGCACGTGGCCTCCGAGCTCGCCCGGCAGGTGGGGATTCTGCGCGCTCCCACGTTCTGCTACGGCGTGACCGCCTCCGGGGGTCCCTACGCCGGTACGGCGGGTCTTCGTCGGAAGACCTTCCATCGAGCGCTGAACGAGTTGCTGGCCCGCTGGGAGGACCACGGCGTGAAGGAGTTCCTGGTGGTGAGCGCCCATCGGTGCGAGCCTCATCTCGAGGCCATCCTCATGGCGCTCACGGCTCGCGCCACCACCACGGTCTTCGACCTGTACCACATCGACGTGTCCGACCTGCTGGACGAGGATCCCGGGCTGGCGCACGCCGGCGAGCTGGAGACTTCGCTGCTTCTGCACCTCGCTCCCGACCTGGTTAGGCTCCAGGACGCTGCGGACTTCGTCCCGGAAGACCGCGCGCTGCGAAGATACACCCGTGGGAGGGTACCCACACCCCCGTCCGAGAGCCGGGGCATCCTGGGCCGGCCGTCTCTGGCCTCCGCGGCCAAGGGACAAGCGGTCTTCCAGCGCTATGTGGACACGCTCGTCTCCGTGGTGGCGGGATCGGCGCCCCGGACCGGTGACGAGCAGACGGTGTAGCTCTGGGAAGTCACACGCACCACGCCGACCTGCATTCCGAGGCAGACCCCGATGTCGCTCCGCCGAATCCTGGCCGCCCTGGGACTGACGCTCGTCCTGGTGCCCCCGGCCCTCCAGGCCCAGAGCGTGGTGGTGGACGAGGGCACGTTCGCCATCACGCTGGCCGGCAAGCCGGCGGGCAAAGAGACGTTCCAGATCCGCCGCTCGGGGCTGGGCACGGACGCCGTCGTCCTCGCGCAGGGACATGTGCAGCTGGACGAGCCGAGTGGGAAGCTGGATCTCAGCACGCTTCTGGAAGTCG
The DNA here is from genome assembly GCA_022340865.1 of Gemmatimonadota bacterium. Classification (GTDB taxonomy): domain Bacteria; phylum Gemmatimonadota; class Gemmatimonadetes; order Longimicrobiales; family Gaopeijiaceae; genus SZUA-318. The sequence goes on along the minus strand of JAJDNC010000103.1, from coordinate 109,954 downwards.
GGCTCCCGAACGGGGTGGCGACCGGCTACCGCCTCAAGGTGACCGGGGCGGAGACGTCCGAGCTGAGCCTCAAGCTGGCCGGTGGCATCTACGTGTCCCTGATCAGGTCCAAGGCCGGCGAGGAGCAGCGGGAGTTCATGGCGCGACCGGGCACCCACATCCTGGAGAAGGAGGTGGCCCACCAGTACTACTTCCTCCACGACGTGGCCGGCGGGGCGCGCACGCCCGTCATCGAGCCCCTCACCCACAGGGCGTTCGAGCTCACCGCGTCGGCGTGGACGGACGAGGAGCTGCACCTGGGAGCCAACGTGGTGCAGGCCCGTCGCGTGACGTTCACCGAGGGCGCCGGAGACAAGGACGCGCGCACGGTATGGTACGACCGTCAGGGGCGGGTGTTGAGGGTCGAGATTCCCTCCCTGGGTTACGTCGCGGAGCGTCAGGATCTGGTGGGTTAGCAGGCTGCTGAGAAAGGGGAGCACCCCGCGTTGGGAGCGCCACGGCCCCGAATCCAAGGCGGAACGACGAAGGCATAGCCGTAGCTACGTCGAGGAGTTCCAACGCAGGAGGCGGGGCCGTGCCGCCCCAACCCACAGCCATGTACGGCACTGTCATTCATAGTGATGGGCGCATGGGGACCAACGCCTTCGGCGTCGGTGCCCTCGCCGCTTATGCGTCGCTTCTCCTCCTCGCCGTAGCGCTGCTACGACTCGTCGTCGTGCCTTGCCTGAGCAGCGAACGCCCCATGCGCGCGGGGTACTCCCCTTCTTCAGCACCCTGCCAGCGGCCCCGCCCCGGGGCCGCCGCCCACCGTGCGCCTTGGTGCACCACCCCAGGTGGTTAGCTTTCGGAGCCCGCGTCCCGTGAAGGGGCCGGGGCGCTCGTGCGTAGTGCCGAACGGATTGCTCGAAACCGGTGCGTCCCGAACGGCGTACGGGCGATAGCCCTCCACTGTCTTTCCCCCCCAAGGTGCACCAGGGAGGTCGTGAGGATGAGGATCCGCGCAGGCGCGCTGGCCGCGGCCGCGCTGCTGATCACAGCGTCGGCCCGCGCCCAGGAGACGGTCCCCGCCAAGATGTCGCTGGAGCAGGCTCTCGACATCGCCCGCAGAAACAACCCCACCTACCTGCAGGCGGCCAATAACATGGACGTCGCCGACTGGGACGTGCGACAGGCCTACGGGCAGCTCCTCCCTTCGGCGTCCGTCAGCACGGGCGTCTCGTGGCAGGGTGCGGGAAACCAGCAGCTCGTGGGTGGCCTCACCCTGGGCCAGCTCGGTTTCGGAAGTCAGCCCTCGTACTACTTCTCCAGCTATCAGGTGGGCTTGAACTACAACCTGAGCATGTCGACGATCCTCGGCGCGTCCCAGGCCAAGGCCCAGCGCCGCGCCACCGGTGCCAGGATGCGACAGGCGGAGGCCACCCTGGTCCAGCAGGTGACCCAGGCGTACCTGGAGGTGCTGCGCGAGCAGGAGGCGGTCCGCCTGGCTCAGCAGCAGGTGGAGAACTCGCAATACAACCTGCGTCTGGCCCAGGGCCACCTCGACGTGGGCACGGCGACCCCCATCGACGTCGGCCAGGCCCAGGTCCAGCTCGGCCGGAACAAGGTGTCCGTGCTGCAGGCACAGAATGCCCTGGCCACCGCACGCATGCGCCTTCTCCAGCAGCTGGGTGTCTCGGTGGACCAGCACGTGGAGCTCACCACGACGTTCGAGCTCACTGAGCCCACGTGGACGGCGGACAGCCTCTACGTGATGGCGGTGAGGAACAACCCCGGCCTCGCCGCGGCGCGCAGCACGAAGAAGGCCGCCGACGTGAGCGTGAGCAGTGCCCGGTCGGCCTACTATCCGAGCCTCTCCCTGAGCGCGGGATGGAGCGGCTTCACCCAGCAGGCCAGCAACACGAACCTGCAGATGGCACAGGCGCAGGCGCAGATCGCGAACGAAGTGAGCCAGTGCAACACCTTGAACGATCTGTACAGCCGTCTGGCGGACCCTCTGCCCCTCATGGACTGCACCCAGTACCGGCTCACCGACGCCACGCGCCAGGCCATCATCGACGCGAACAATCAGTTCCCGTTCAAGTTCCAGCACTCGCCTCCGCGTGCGTCCCTCTCCATCAGCCTGCCCGTCTTCCAGGGGCTCACCAGGCAGCGGAACCTGGAGGCCGCCAAGGCCCAGCGTGAGGACGATGCCGAGCAGCTTCGGGACCAGGAGCTGGCGCTGCGGGCCAACGTGGCCATCGACCTCGCCACCGTGAAGACCGACTACCAGAGCGCCCTCCTCGAGGAGAGCAACCGCAGCCTCGCGGAGCAGCAGCTCCGCCTCGCCCGCGAACGCTATCAGTTGGGAGCCATCACGTTCGTGGATCTCGTGAACGCCCAGACCGTGTTCGCCCAGGCCGACCGCGATCGCTCCGCCGCGATCTTCGCGTACCACGACGCGGTCGCCGCCCTCGAGGCCCTGGTCGGGACCTCTCTACGCAACTGACGACACCGGGGAAACCCAGGGAAACCAACGGGAACGGAAGAGAAACCGAGAGAAATGCAGACCCGAACGAAGGTCCTCATCGGCGTGGTGGTGGTGGTGGTGTTTGGCTCCGCCGCCGCCCTCAGCGTCGCCAAGTCCAGGGATCGGGGCCTGGACGTGCGCATGGAAGCGGTCAAGCGCCGTGACCTCGTGCAGATCGTCACCGCCAGCGGCAACATCCGTGCGCGCCGCAAGGTGGACATCAGCTCCGACGTCTCGGCCAAGGTCTCCGAGCTCCTCGTGAAGGAAGGTCAGGACGTGAAGGAGGGGCAGGTTCTCCTGCGCCTCGACCCGGCCCAGTACCAGGCGGGGGTATCCCGCGCGGAGGCCGCGCTGTCCCAGTCCATGGCGGACTCGGCACGGCAACGGGCCAACCTCATTCAGGCGCAGCGGAATCTGGATCGCTTCCTGGCGCTGCGCTCCCGGGATTCCCTCCTGGTGAGCGCCCAACAGGTGGACGACGCCCGCACGACCCTCCAGGTGTCCCAGGCGCAGCTGAAGTCGGCGGAGTTCGGCGTCTCCCAGGCACGGGCCTCGCTGGACCAGGCCGAGGACCAGCTCTCCAAGACCATCATCCGGGCGCCCATGGACGGTAAGATCACGCGCCTGAACGTGGACCAGGGGGAGACGGTGATCATCGGTACGATGAACAACGCCGGCAGCCTCATTCTGACGATCTCCGATCTCTCGGTCATCGAGGTGGTCCTCCAGGTGGACGAGACCGACGTGCCTCAGATCGCCCTGGGAGACAGCGCCACCGTGCGCATCGACGCCTTCCCCAACCGTACGTTCAGCGGGCGGGTCACGGAGATCGGTAACTCGGCCATCAAGCCGCCGTCGCAGCAGACGACCGGGCAGCAGGCGGCCATCGACTTCGAGGTGATCCTCACGCTGGACCCCACCGAAGCGCCGCTGCGTCCGGACCTGTCCGCCACCGCCGATATCGTCACGGCGCGCCGCACCGACGCGCTGGCCGTGCCCATCATCGCTCTCACGGTCAGGGATCAGGCTGCGGACTCGTCGAGGGCGGACTCGCTCGAGGAGAATCCCGTCCCCGGTGAGACCGCCAAGCAGGAGGTCGAGGGCGTCTACGTCGTGAAAGACGGCAAGGTGAAGTTCACGCCGGTGAAGGTCGGCATCGCGGGCCAGGAGTACTTCGAGATCCTCTCGGGACTCTCCGTCGGCGACACCGTCGTCGCCGGGCCCTACCAGCGCATCCGGCAGCTTCACGACGGGGACGCGGTGAAGCAGGCCACCGGGCCCCAGATAAGCTCATGACGCCGTAGAGAGGGCTCCGACCGTGCAGCTCTGGGAAGGGATCTCCCTGGCGTTCCAGCAGATCAGGACGCAGAAGCTGAAGAGCTTCTTCAGCGTCCTGGGCGTGATCCTGGGCGTGATGTTCCTCATCGTGGTGGTGACGGTCGTCCAGGGGATGGACCAGTACGTCCGCAAGGATTTCACCGCCCAGGTCTTCGGCGTGAACACGGTGACCCTGCGTCGCTGGCAGAGCGTCAGCATCAACACCAACCCCGAGGAGTGGCGCGCGCGACAGCGGCGGCCGCGCATCCAGTACGCGGACGTGGATGCCATCCGCCGGCAGCTCTCCATTCCGGCGCGCATCGGGGTGGAAAGCGAGACCGGTGGCGATGCCGTGGGCGACAACGGACGCTCGGTCACCGGCGTCGAGATCATGGGCGCCTCGCCGGAGATCTTCGCCATCCGCGATCTCAAGATCGCGCGTGGCCGCGCCTTCACTCCCCAGGAAGCCGACGCCGGGGTCCCGGTGGTGGTCCTCGGCTCCCAGACCGCCACCACGATCTTCCAGGGTGTCGACCCCGTCGGCCACACCGTACGACTCCGGGGCTTCCCCTACCGGGTCATCGGTGTGCTGGAGGAGCGCGGCTCGCTCCTTGGGCGGTCGCTGGACAACCTGGCCATCGCCCCGGCGCGCTCGCCCATCCAGGCGCTGACCGGACCCCGCGGGACGGTGGGCAACGTCGTCATCCAGACCCTCGATCCGGCGCAGCTCCGGGATGCCCAGCTCGAGATCGAGGGAATCATGCGCACACGGCACCGGCTGCGCCCAACCGAGCCCGACGACTTTTCGCTGGAAACCGCCGACCAGGCCATCAGCTTCTGGGACAAGATCTCCCACATCCTGTTCCTGGCCCTGCCGATGCTGGTGTCCATCGCGCTCGTGGTGGGCGGCATCGTCATCATGAACATCATGCTGGTGTCGGTGATGGAGCGCACCCGCGAGATCGGCGTGAGGAAGGCCATCGGTGCCCGACGCCGCGACATCATGACACAGGTGCTCATCGAGTCGGCCACGCTCTCCACCGTGGGCGCCATCTTCGGGGTGGCGGCCGGCATCGGTGTCGCGTACCTGGTGGCGGCGCTGTCTCCCATGCCGGCGGCGGTAGCTCCCAAGTGGCTCGCGCTGGGTGTCGCCCTCGGCGTCGGCGTGGGGGTGGTGGCCGGCGCATATCCGGCTTCCAAGGCCTCCAAGCTCGACCCCGTGGACGCGTTGCGCTATGAGTGAGAACGGCCCCCGGAGCGCTTCGCCCATCACGGCCCTGACGGAGGGGCTCTCCATCGCCGTGGACGCGCTGCGCGCCAACAAGCTGCGCTCGAGCCTCACGATCCTGGGCGTGGCGGTGGGCGTCTCGGTGGTGGTGGCCATCTCCGCGCTCATCACGGGGATCCGATCCAGCGTCATGGAGGCGTTCCAGTCCCAGGGACCGAACAACTTCCTGGTGACGCGCTTCGACTTCACGGCGGCCCGGGTGGTCCAGGAGGGGAACAACCGCCCACCGTGGTGGAACAAGCCGCAGCTCACCCCACGAGAGGCGCAGCGCATCTCGCAGCTCCCGGGCATCGAGGCGGCCCTCTACACCTTCGGCTTCCAGGAGAACTTCGACTTCGAGGGCCACCGGGTGCAGGGTGTGAACGCGCAGGGGACGGCCGCCGGTTGGCCCCGGTACACCCAGGGAGACTTCATCGCGGGGCGTGACTTCACCCCCGGCGAGGTCCTCCAGAACCGCGCTCTGGTGGTCCTGTCCGCATCGTTGGCGGACTCGCTCTTCGGCCAGCGCGATCCCATCGGTCAGCGCGTGCGCGTGGCCAGCCCGTGGCGGGGGACCATGGAGGAGTTCACCGTCATCGGCGTCTTCGAGCCCGCGCCCAACATCTTCTCCAGCGTGGCCAGCCAGTTCGCCGTGTTCCCCTATACGGCCGCCATCCGTCGCCTCCGCGAGTCCGACTGGCAGGCGCAGATCACGGTGGTGCCGGACGACTCGGTGACCATGGCGGACGCCCAGGACGAGGTCATCGCCGCCCTGCGGAGCATGCGCGGTCTGGGCCCTCGGCAGGAGAACAACTTCGCCCTCATCGCCTCGGCACAGATCCTGAATCTCTTCAACCGCCTCACCGGCGTGTTCTTCCTCGTCATCCTGCTGCTGGCGTCCGCCGGCCTCCTTGTGGGGGGGGTCGGGGTGATCGGCATCATGCTGATCAGCGTCACCGAGCGCACACGGGAGATCGGGGTCCGCAAGGCGGTGGGTGCCACCCGCCGGGAGATCCTCTGGCAGTTCCTGGTGGAGGCGTCCGTGCTCACGGCTATCGGCGCGGCGGGCGGCATGGTGGCGGGCGCCATCCTGTCCGCGGGGGTGGCCCACTGGACGCCGCTCCCGGCGCGCATACCCATCTGGTCGGTGGGTGCGGCCTTGGCCATGGCGGTGCTCACCGGCATGCTCTTCGGCCTGCTGCCCGCGTATCGAGCCAGCAGGCTGGAGCCCGTCGCCGCCCTGCGTCACGAGTGAGGGAGGACGAGCCCATGGTGGAGCCCCTCGACGTCCTGGCGATCATGGCGCATCCCGACGACGCCGAGCTCCTGTGCGGTGGCGCGCTCCTCAAGAGCGCCCGTCGGGGGCACCGCGTCGGGGTGGTGGACCTCACCGCCGGCGAGATGGGAAGCCAGGGCTCGGCCCGGATCCGGGCCGAGGAGGCCGCGCGTGCCGCCGGGATCCTCCAGCTGGCGGAGCGCCGGTGTGCCGGACTTCCCGACTCCGGGCTGGTGAACGACGCCGCGTCGAGAGGCGTCGTCGTGGAGATCCTCAGGGAGCTGCGCCCGCGGGTGGTGGTGACCCACTGGAAGGTGGGACGCCATCGGGACCACCGCGTGGCGGCGGAGCTGGTGAGGGACGCCTGCTTCCTCACCGGACTCAAGAAGCTCCCGGTCGGGGGAGCGCCTTTCCGACCGCTCAAGCTCATCTACGCCACGGCGTTCCGCGAGGATGCCGAGCCGCCGGACTTCGTGGTGGACGTCACCGAGGAGACGGACGCCAAGCTGGAGGCTCTCGGGGCCTACGCGTCCCAGTTCGACGGCGCCATTCAGGCCGGCGAGGTCCTTCCCGGCGGTGACCGGCCCCTCCCCGAGCAGATCCGCGTCCAGCTCGCGCACTACGGGTCGCTCATCCGCGTGGCGTACGGCGAGCCGTTCCGCGTGGACGAGGTGATGGAGGTCGGGACCCTGGCGGAGCTCGGGGTGTCGAGCTTCTAGGCACCCTCGGGCCCCGGGATTCCGCGGTCTGGTGTCAGGCTGCCCCCTGCCGCACATTGGGCCCCGCACCCGCAATCCCACCGAGACCTGTCATGCCATCAGCACACCATCGCCTCCGCGCTCCCTTCCTCGCAGCCGTCTCCCTCCTGGCCCTCGCCCCGCTGGCCCTCCAGGCCCAGCAACGGCGCGCGCGCCACGCGCAGCCCAGGCAGGCCGAGGATCCGCGCTTCTCGCAGACCGAGAAGCCCCCCCTGCACGCCGAGCACTGGATGGCCATCACCGGGAAGCCACTGAGCGCCACCGCCGGCGCGCTGATCTTCGCGGAAGGCGGCAACGCCGTGGACGCCGCCGTGGCGATGCTGGCCGCCGGCTGCACGATGTGGGACACCCTGTCCTGCGGTGGCGAGACCCAGGCCCTCATCTACAATCCGCTCACGCACAAGGTCATCGGCATCGACGCCCTCGGCGTCGCTCCCACGGGGGCCACGCCCGAGTTCTATCACAGCAAGGGGTACCGCTTCCCACCGGAGTACGGCCCCCTGGCCGCCGTCACGCCGGGGACCGTCGGCGGGATGCTCACGATGCTCGCAGAGTACGGGACCCTCTCCCTCAAGCAGGTCCTCGCCCCCGCTATCCAGATGGCGGACGGGTACCCCATGGAGGCCCAGCTTTCCCGCACCATCGAGCACTACAAGGGCTGGCTGAAGAAGTGGCCGTACTCGAAGGCGGTCATGCTGCCCCACCTCGGGCAGTCGTACGAGGCTCCGGAGCCCGGTGAGATCTTCGTGCAGAAGGACCTCGCCACCACGTGGCGCAAGCTCGTGGAAGCCGAGCAGACCGCGCTGGCGCAGGGCAAGACCCGGAAGCAGGCCATCTACGCGGCGTACGACCGTTTCTACAAGGGCGACATCGCGCGGGAGATCGTGCGCAGCATGCAGGAGCAAGGCGGCCTCTTCACCATGGCCGATCTCGCCAACTGGAAGGTGAAGATCGAGGAGCCCTACCACACGGACTACAAGGGCATCGAGGTCTACAAGCTCCCCATCTGGCAGCAGGGCCCCGTGATGCTGCAGATGCTGAACATGCTCAAGCTCATCCCCGACATCGCCAGCTACGGCTACAACTCGGCGCGCTACATCCACACGCTCTACCAGGTGATGAACCTGGCGTACGCCGACCGGGACTTCTACTACGGCGACCCCTACTTCCCACCCAAGGAGCCGGTCCAGGGATTGCTGTCCGAGGCGTACGCCAAGGCGCGCTTCAAGGAGATCGATTGGACCAAGAACAATCCCGACGTGAAGCCCGGGGATCCGTATCCCTACCAGGGCGGGACCAATCCCTTCAAGAAGCTCCTGGCGGAGTGGAACCCCCTGTCGTTCACCCCGAAGGACACCGCCAGGAGCGGCGGGCAGGACCAGGCCCCGGGGGCGGCGAAGCGGGATACGTCGTACGCCACGGCGTCACTCGGGTCCATGCGCATGTCCGGAACGGCGGAGTTCCTGCCGGAGCACGCGACCCGGGCCGATACCGCCTTCGACGAGCAGTTCTACGCGGGCACGACCTCCATCGAGGCCGCGGACTCCACAGGCTGGGTGGTCTCGGTCACGCCCAGCGGCGGCTGGGTTCCCGCGGTGATCGCGGGGCACACCGGCATAGGTCTCTCCGAGCGGGCCCAGAGCTTCGTCACGCGGCCGCAGGACGGCCCGTACAACGTCATCGAGCCCGGCAAGCGGCCGCGGGTGACCCTCACCCCGACCCTCGCCTTGAAGAACGGCGAGCCGTACCTCGCCTTCGCGGTGCAGGGCGGCGATTCCCAGGATCAGAACCTGCTGCAGTGGTTCCTGAACGTGGTGGAGTTCCACATGACCCCGCAGGAGGCGGCCGAAGCGCCGAACATCAACAGCTACGAGATGCTGTCGTCGTTCGGCCAGCATGAGAACCGCCCGGGGGTCATGCTCGCGGCGACGTCGCTCCCGGACTCGGTTCGGACGAAGCTCCGGGCCATGGGCTATACGCTGCGGTTCGCCCAGCGCACGTCCGGGCCCATCAACGCGATCCTCTTCGATCTGAAGCACCACACCATGTGGGGTGCCTCGAGCAACCACGGCGAGGACTACGGGATCGCCTGGTAGGGCGGGAGGCCGATTTCACGCGCCCGTCGTGCTGCGGTTGGGGCGCGTCAAATCGGATGCCGGAGTAGGAAGGCGAGGACGCCGACCGAGGCGTACCTTGGTGGTACGTCGCAGGTCGGCGCCCGGAGCCTGACGACCTCCGGCGCCGATTTCACGCGCCCGTCTGACAGCTGACCTCCAGCACCACGCGCCTCCACGACGGCGCGTCCTCGCCGCCCACGCGCACGGCTCTCGCCTCCGCCACCCCACCCCGGACGAGCCAGGGCCAGAGCCAGCGCGCGATCTCCGGCGGCAGATGACCGATGGGCTCGCCGCTGACCAGGTGAACCCAGACTCCGGGCTCGTCCTGCCCCGGCGGATCGGCCATGAGACGGACCGCATCCCCGGCCCGGACTCCCCCGAGGTGACGCTCCCGCCCTCCGAAGACGGTGCCGTGGACGGTGGACCGGAACGAAGGGGGCTGGCCCTGGGGAAAGGGAGGCACCGTCTGGGTCATGGGAAGCGCCGGATTCAGGAGGAGCGGAGCGGATCGATGACCGCGGTTCGACGCGGCGGCCGGGATCATTAACTTAGGATCCGTTTCCCCGGAGGCGTCAACTGCCCATGGACCCCATCTATCTGGATCACGCCGCCACCACGCCGGTCCGTGACGAGGTCCGCGCCGCCATGGCGCCCTTCTCGGACCAGGTGTTCGGCAACCCGTCGAGCCGGCACCGCTGGGGCCGGGAGGCCGCTACGGCCCTGGCCGAGGCGCGGGAGGCGTGTGCGGAGAGCCTCGGGGCCCACCCCTCGGAGATCCACTTCACGCGTGGGGGCACCGAATCGGACAACCTGGCGATCCTCGGACGGGTGGCCCGGCTTCGTGGCGATGGTGAGACGCCTACTGTGGTCATCAGCGCGGTGGAGCATCACGCCGTCCTGGACGCGGCACGCCACGCTACCGCCCGGTGCGCCGGGCGTCTGGTGGTCCTGTCCCTCACGGCCGATGGCGTCCTGGACCTCCGGCCCCTGGACGCGGCACTCGCCGACGGGCCGGTGGTGGCCTCGGTGATGTGGGTCAACAACGAGACCGGCGTCGTGCTCCCCGTGGACCACGTCGCGGCTCGCACGTCGGCGGCGGGCGCCACCCTGCACAGCGACGCCGTCCAGGCGGTGGGCAAGGTCCCCGTGCGCGTCGACGAGATGCCCGTCGACCTGCTCACCGTCACCGGTCACAAGATCTACGGACCGAAGGGCACCGGGCTCCTCTTCGCGAGGCGCGGCACGCACCTTTCCGCCCTGCTCCACGGCGGCGGCCAGGAGGACGGCCTGCGCCCGGGCACGGAGGACGTGGCGGGTGCGGTGGGCCTGGCGACGGCGCTCCGCCTCGCGGTGGCCGAGCAGCCGGCCGAGGCCCGGCGGCTCGGCGCTCTGCGCGCGGATCTGGAGGCCCGCCTGCGGGACGGCGTGGTGGGGCTCCGCATGCACGGCGCCTCCGCGAACCGGGCGCCGCACATCGCCAGCGTGGGCGTGCCCGGGGTGGACGGACAGGTCCTCCTGGCGGCCCTGGATCTGGAGGGTATCGCCGTCTCAGGCGGCTCGGCGTGCGCCAGCGGGAGCACGCGGCCGAGCCACGTCATCGAGGCTCTCTACGGTGAGGACGACCCGCACGCGGTGGTACGCTTCTCCCTGGGACGCGCTACCACGGAGGCCGACGTCGAGCGTGCGGCCGCGGTGACGTGTGCGGCGGTCTCGCGGATCCGTGGAGCCTCGGAGACTTCGGGGACTTCATCGGGGACTCCGGACAGCCGGGACGTTCCGGGGCTCCCGCGCACCGCGGGAACGAGGGCGGACGCATGAGCCGGGTCCTCGTGGCCATGTCCGGGGGCGTGGACTCCTCGGTGGCAGCGGCCCTTCTGGTGGAGCGGGGCCACGACGTCGTGGGGGTCACGATGAAGACGTTCTGCTACGCCGAGACGCCCAGCCATGGCAAGACCTGCTGCGGCCTCGACGGCATCGCGGACGCTGGCCGCGTGGCGGCCACCCTCGGCATCCCCCACTTCGTCTTCGACGTGGAGGAGGAGTTCACCCGCGACGTCATCGACGACTTCGTGTCCGAGTATTCCCAGGGGCGTACGCCCAACCCCTGCGTCCGCTGCAACTCGAACACCAAGTTCCGGGACCTCATGGCCCGGGGTCGTCTTCTGGGATGCGAGGGCATCGCCTCGGGGCACTACGTGCGCATCGCCCACGCGGAGGACGCGTCGTCGCTCATGCGTGGGCGCGACAGGGCCAAGGACCAGGCGTATTTCCTGTGGGGACTTCCCGCGGATCTGCTGCCCTCGCTCCTCTTCCCCCTGGGTGGGCTCACGAAGTCCGAGGTGCGCGCGCGGGCGCGGGCCCTCGGGTTGTCCACGGCGGACAAGCCGGAGTCCCAGGAGATCTGCTTCGTGCCCACCGGGGACTACCGCGACCTGCTCTACCGGCGGCTGGGGCCTCGACACCCTGCCCTGGAGCCTGGGCCCCTGGTGGATCGCAGCGGTACGGTGGTGGGCGAGCATCAGGGGTACGCCGGCTTCACAGTGGGGCAGCGCAGGGGGCTGGGCGGGGGCTTCTCCGAGCCGATGTTCGTCCTGGAGATCCGCCCGGCATCCCGTGAGGTGGTGGTGGGCACACGCGAGGACTCCTTCAGCGACTTCGTGGAGGTGCGGGAGCTCAACTGGCTCGCCGAGCCGCCGCCGGCGGGGGCCTCGGTGCGGGTGCAGCTCCGCCACCGCGCCCGGGACGTTCCCGCCCGGATGGGCACGCGAGGGACCCCGGGGGAGACGATGCGCCTCGAGCTGGCGGAAGGGGTCGCCGCGGTGACCCCCGGCCAGTCGGCGGCGCTCTTCGATGGGGAGCACGGAGAGCGGCTGCTCGGAGGTGGCAGGATCGTGCGGGCGGGCCGAGCCGACTGAAGGGCTCGCCGGCGCCGCACGGGGGCGTCGCTCGAGGCCGGCAGGTCGCCGGACCGCGACCTGCTAGCGCTTCATCCCGCTGGCCTCAGTGCTTCATCCCGCTGGCCTGCGCGAACTCCTCCATGGCCTTCTGCTCGGCCTCGGAGAGCTGGTCGGGAACCTCCACCTTCGCCTCGACATACTGGTCCCCGACGTGGTCGCCCTTTCGTACGCCCTGCCCACGAATCCGGAACCGGGTGCCGTTCTGCGTGCCGGCGGGGATCTTGAGCACGACCTTCTTGCCGCGGATGGTGTTCACCCGGATCCTCGAGCCCAGCGTGGCCTGAACGATGTTGATGGGGACCGTGACGTGGATGTTCAGACCGTCGCGCCGAAAGAACCGGTGTGGCTGCACCCGGAAGGTGATGATGAGGTCACCCGGCTTGCCCCCGTCCCGACCCCGCTCTCCCTGGCCGGAGAGGCGCACCTTGGACCCGGTGTCCACTCCTTCCGGGACGCTGATCTGGATCTTGCGGCTCTGGCGCACCGTACCCCGGCCCTGGCACGAGGGACAGGGGGTCTGGGGGATCTTGCCTCGTCCGAAGCACGCCGGGCACGGCCGCTTGACCGCGAAGCCGCCCTGGCCGAACGAGACGTTGCCGGAGCCGCCGCACTCCGAGCACGTCTTCAGGGACGTACCGGGCTTGGCGCCGGAGCCTCGGCAGGTGACGCACTCCTCCGTCATGGCGACCTCCACGGAGACCTTCCCGCCCTGGGCGGCGACCAGGAACGGGATCTCCACCACGTACTCGACGTGCTGGCCCTGTTGTGGCCCCCGCTTGGGCGGCGCGTGTCCGCCCTTTCTTCCCCGGTCGAAGAGGGAGCTGAACAGGTCGGAGAGGTTCCCGAAGCCTCCCTGGAGGTCATCGAAGGAGAAGCCCGGCTCCGACTGGAACCCTCCCGAGCCCGGGCGCGAGGTCGAGGCGCCTCGCCCGAACCCGAAGGCTCCCAGACGCCTCATGTTGTCGTACTGCTTGCGTTTCTCCGCGTCGGAGAGGACCGAGTACGCCTCGCCGATCTCCTTGAAGCGTTCCGCCGCCTTCGGGTTGCCGGGGTTGGCGTCGGGATGGTACTGCTTCGCCAGCTTGCGGTACGCCTTCTTGATGTCGGCGGCGCTCGCCTTCTCCGGAACCCCGAGGACCTCGTAGAAGTCCTTCTTCGCGGCAGCCATGGACCGCTCAGCCGTGCTTGTGCACGCTGACGCGCGCTGGGCGCACGAGTACCCCCTTCAGCTTGTAGCCCTTCTGGAGAACGCGGGCGACGCGGTCCTCGTCCTCTTCGGACTCGGCAGGCTCCCGCATCATCGCCTCCATGACCTCCGGGTCGAACACCTCCCCCAGGGGATCGACGACCTCGACGCCTGCATCGTCGAGGACACGGGCGAACTTCCGCTCCACCAGATCGATCCCTTCCATGATCCCATCCACCGTCGCGCTCTCCAGGTCGAGATCCGCCACGCGTTGGAGGTCGTCCAGGACGTCGAGGAGCTTCGCCAGCAGGTCGGCCTGAGCGCGTCCCCAGAGGTCGAGACGCTCCTGCTCCAGCCTCCTGCGGTAGTTGTTGAACTCGGCCGCCAGCCGAAGGTGTCGATCGTTGAGGGCGTCGAAGTCTTCCTTGAGCTCGGCCAGCTCCGCCGCCGGCGACGCGCCCTCGCCGGGACCCGGCGCCGGAACCCCGCCGTCCGCGTGTTCCGCCTCCTGGGCGGCGCTCTCCATGTCCGCGGCCTCGTTCACCGCCTCCGCGTCGGCCTCCGTGTCGGCGGCGCCGGCCGCGTTCTCATCGTCCGGCTGGCCCTCGGATGGCACGGTCGCCTCCTCCTCCGGCTCGAGCTCATCGGTGTTGGATGCGGGATCGGTCATGGTCTGCTGGACTGGTAACGCGTGAACGTTCGGCCCCAAAGGTGTCGATGCGCCGCCATGCCGAGACGCGTCGTCGGAACCCCGGCCGTAGAAGATACCACTACAGAGGCCCGGCTTCAGCCCCGGCGACCCCCACGGCCACGGTCCACCAACGCCACCGAGCCCACCGGACCACCGAGGCCGCGCTCCGGCGAGCCCTCACCCGTCCGCCGCGACACGGCCATCCAGAAGCCTCAAGAGGAGAAACAACGCGGCCTGCGCGGCTCGCTCCCGCACCGCCTTTCTGTCGCCGGGGAAGCGCTCCTTCCGGGCCACGGATCTCCCCTCTACGGCAGCGGCGTACCAGACGGTTCCCACCGGCTTCTCGGCCGTGCCACCCGTGGGCCCTGCCACGCCCGTCACCCCGATGCCGGCGTCGGCTCCGAGGCGCTGCGCCACCCCGACGGCCATCCGGCGCGCCACTTCCTCCGACACCGCACCGTAACGGGCCAGCACCGAAGGATCGACCCCCAGCTGTGCGGACTTCACCTCGTTGGCGTAGGCTACCACGCCGCCCTCGAGCACGTCCGAGGCCCCGGGGAAGTCCGTCAGACGCTTGGCCACCAGCCCGCCGGTGCAGCTCTCCGCCACCGCGAGGACCCTCCCCCGGGTCCGCAGCGCATCGGCCACCGCCTCCGCCAGGTCGCCGCTCGCGCACTCGAACCGCCAGGGGGTCAGGACCGATTCCAGCGCCTCTTCGAGCCGTCGGACATGTCCCTCGACCTCCGGCGTCTCCAGGCCGATGAAGGTGAAGCGCACATCCACTCCGCGGACGTCGGGGAGGAAGGCCAGCCCCGCCGGCGCCGTACCCTGCGGCAGCCGCTCCGCCACCTGCTCCGAAAGGCGCGACTCCGGAATTCCGGTCGTGTGGACGAGGTGCAGGTGCACGGGAGGAAGGCTCTCGCCGAACCGCTCCGAGACCAGGGTGGTGAAGTCACCCTGGAAGATCCCGCGGAGCTCCCGGGGCACTCCGGGAAAGAGCACCACGAGCGCACCGTCACCCTCCATGGCGAGGCCCGGAGCCGCTCCGTGGGGATTGGCGAGCTTGCGCGCGCCCCAGGGAACCTCCGCGATGCGCCGGTTGATGGCGGGGAGGTCGTCCATGCCCCGGGTGCGGTACCGGGCCCGCATCATCTCCAGGATCTCGGGGTCCTCCGCCAGGGGCCGACCCAGCAGCTCCGCGACGACGTCCCTGGTGAAGTCGTCGGGCGTCGGCCCCAGGCCGCCGGTCACGAGGACCAGGTTCCCCCCGCGCATGGCCTCGCTCACCGCCCACCGGATGTCGTCGGCGTCGTCGCCCACGGTCCAGCGACGGGTCACGGGGATCCCCATGGACGCCAGATGGCGACCCATCCAGGCGGCGTTGGTGTCCACGGTCTGGCCCAGCAGGAGCTCGTCCCCCACCGTCACGATGGCTGCCTGTACCGACCCCGTTACGGTGGACATGTCCGCGCTCCCCCCGTCAGCTCCTGATCCCCACCACCGACCTGTATCGCCACAGGTAGTCCAACATGGAGTACACGGTCAGGATGATGGCCAACCCGAGGGTGATCCCCACCCACGCACCGTGGAATCCACTCCAGAGCCGCCAGGCCGTGAGTCGCTCCCATCCCCTGTTCTGCGCCATCATCGCGAGGGGGTACCACGCCAGCAGGCCTCCCGAGAAGAAGGACTGCGTCAGGGCCTTCCGCTTCCCCGCGGCACCGGCGGGGATGACGATCCCCCTGCGCATGGCGTAGCTGCGGAACACCGTGATGAGGAGCTCTCTTCCGAAGATGACCACGAGCACCCACGCCGGCAGCGCCCCCCACCAGGGAACCAGGCCGAGGGGGTCGGTGCCGTGCGACAGCATGTAGAAGGGGACGAGGGTGGCGACGAGCAGCAGTTTGTCCGCGATGGGATCCAGCAGCTTGCCCAGATCCGTGATCCACCCGTAGCGGCGCGCCAGGTATCCATCCCAGAGATCGGACAGCCCCGCCGCCACGAAAAGCACGAAGGCCCAGATGCGCGAGTCCACGCTTGGGGCGAGGGCGAGAAAGAAGATCACTGGGCAGATCGCGATCCTCGCTATCGTGATTACGTTCGGGAGAGTCAGGCGACGCCCTGACACGAGAACAGGCTCAGCTGAGGTTCTTGACGACCAGCTTGCTCACGGTGGAAAGGGTCTCGAAGACTCCCTTCCCTTCGATGGCGATGGCCTCGAAGTCCGGTACGCCCATGGGATTGATCTGCGAGCGTAGATCCTCCGCCGTAAGGATGTTGGGCATGTCGCGCTTGTTGTACTGGATGGCGAAGGGGATCCTCTGCAGGTCGTAGCCGTAGGTCTCGAGGTTCTCCTGGAGGTTGTGCATAGCCTCGATGTTCGCCTCGGCCCGGGTCGCCTGCGAATCGGCCACGAAGATCAAACCGTCTACCCCCTTCAAGATCAATCGCCTGCTCGCGTTGTAGTATACCTGTCCTGGCACCGTATACAGGTGGAAGCGCGTCTTGAACCCCCGAATCTCCCCCAGATCCACGGGCAGAAAATCGAAGAAGAGCGTGCGCTCGGTCTCCGTGGCCAGGGAGATCATCTTTCCCTTCGTCTCGGGGTTCACCCGCGAGTAGATGTACTCGAGGTTGGTGGTCTTCCCCCCCAGGCCCGTGCCGTAATAGACGAGCTTGCAGTTGATCTCCCGGGAGGCGTAGTTGATCATCGACATGGGCCGACGCTACCTCCCGTCCTTGCGGTCTCTAGGCTCCACCTGAGCTCCCACGGATGCCGAATTCATCGGGCCACAAGCTAATCCGCCGATGCGTTCGCGCCAATGAAGGCAGGGGCCCGATCTGCCGAGAGGAACGCATAAAGTCGGAAAGCCCGGCCCGGCGGGCAAGATCGCGACCTCACGCAGCGCCGGTGCCCGGGCCCACGGCGCTCTCCGCCGCCACCTCCGACTCCATCCTCCTGACGATGGCCGCCGCCCGCTCACGCAGGAGCTTGCGGGGCTCCCAGGCGATGAAGTCCCGGAGTAGCCTGATGTTGTCGACGGAAGCCGTCGCCCGGGCCATGTGACCCAGGGCGGCGAGCCGGCGCAGGGCCTGGGGGCTGAAGAGGTCGCGCCGATGCCGGGAGATCTGGTCCCGGATGACGAGAGCGGCCACGGCACCCGCGGCGGCGGCCGCCAGGATCGTGATCCCGCCGATCTTCCACTTCGAGCTCGTCTTCACATTTCCCTCCGACCTGCCAGCGCTTCGGCGATGGTGGTGCCGTCCACGTATTCGAGGTCGCTCCCCACGGGGATTCCGCGGGCAAGCCGGCTGACTTTCGGCCCCAGGGGCCGGATCTGTTGTTCCAGATACACCGCCGTGGCCTCACCCTCCACGCTGGCGTTGGTGGCGATGATCACCTCCCTCACCTCCCCCCCGGAGGCACGGACCCGCTCCAGGAGCGGGGCCACGGACAGCTCCTCCGGGCCGATCCCGTCCAGTGGCGAGAGCCGTCCACCCAGAACGTGGAACACTCCCCTGTACTGCCCAGCTCGCTCGATGGCCCCGACGTCGAACGCCTCCTCCACCACGCAGATGAGGCCGGAGTCGCGCCGGGGATTGGCGCACACCTCGCACAGCTCGTGCTCCGAGAAGTTGCCGCATCTCGCGCATGGACGGATCCGCTCCGCCAACTCCATCACGGCCCGGGACAGCCGCCGAGCGTCGTCCTTGGGCCCCTTCATGAGATGGTGGACGAGGCGGAGCGCGGTCTTCGGTCCGATCCCAGGAAGGCGGGCGAACTCGCCGGTGAGCTGGTCGATCACCGACATGCCGGGCTGCCCTCCCGTCGGTGGCTCAGAGAAGGCCCGGCATTCCGGGGAGGCCCAGCGGCAGACCACCCGTGGCCTTGCGCATCTCCTCCTCGTAGTGCGCTCTGGCCTTGGCTTGAGCCTCCGAGACCGCGGCCAGCACCAGATCCTCGAGCATCTCCACGTCCTGCGGGTCGACGCATGCCGGATCGATGGAGACGGCCTTCGCGCTCCCCTTGCCGTCCACCGTCACGGTGACCATGCCGCCCCCCGACGAGGCCGTGATCTTCTCGGAATCGAGAGATTCCTGGAGCTTGGCCATCTTCGCCTGCAACTGCTGGCCGAGCTGCATGATCTGCTGGAGGTTCGGATTCATCTTCGTCCGCCGTGGTCCACTGGGGCGATCGGGCGAGGGCCTTGGGCAGAGCCCTCGATTCCCGGATCATTCCATGAGTTCGAGGTCGAGTTCTTGTACCGCGCGCTCCAAGCGCGGTTCCTTGCGGTACAAGGCTTTCAGGGTGTCCTGCCGGACCTCGCGGCGGGTCACGCGAGTGGGTGCCGACGCACCCGGAGCCGGGGCCTTCACCACCAGCTCCGGCCGTCGACCGAGAAAGGGGGTCAGCCCTTCCCGCACGCGCCGGAGGACCGCGGGGTCGCCCAGCCTCTCCAGGGCGGGACCAGGGGGCGGCTCGATCTCGACGTGGTCGCCCAGATCGCGGACTTCCGTGACCCGCAGAAAAGCTGCCATCCCTCTGGGAACGCCCCGTCCCGACTCCAACCAGCGTTCCCACGCCTCGGCGACGGTGGTAGGGGGCGAGCCGGCGGGTTCGGCTCCTCGATCACCGCCCCCCACGCCCGGAGCCGCACCGCGGGCCCCTGCCTCGGGCGCAGCACGGTGCCGGGCCCGGGGCTCGAGTCCCAGCGAGGGTTGGTCGGTCGCCTGCGCCTCCGGCTCGTCGGCGGACGAGGCTCGTCCGGGGCCACGGGAGGGGGGCGGGTGTGGTGCTCCCGGCGGGTTCCCGGCCGGGGAAGACGGCACGCCTCCCAGGGCGCGGATCAACTCCTCCAGATCCACCGTCCGGTCGAGGTAGCTCAGCCGCAGCAGCAGCATCTCCACCATGACGCGGGGGCTGGCGCTCCGGCGCAAGCTCCCGTTCGCCTCCAGCTCGGCTCCTGCGGAGAGCATGCGCACCAGGTCCCCCGCCGCGAACGCCTCCGCGCGCTCCGCGAAGGCGCGCCGCAGGTCTTCCCGGAGGTCCAGCTGCACGTCGGGGGACAGCTTGAGCCGGAGCACCGTGCGCAGCACGTCCATGAGGCCGTGGTAGAACTCGACGAGGTCATATCCTTCGTCCAGGAGCCCTTCCACCAGCGTGAAGACGTCCCCGTGCCGGCCCTCCGCCAGGATGTCCAGAAGCTCCAGATAGCGCTCTTCCCCCACCAACCCCAGGACCCGGCGGACCGCGTCGCTGTCCACCTCGCCTCCCGTGAGGGAGAGGACCTGGTCCAGCAACGAGAGAGCGTCGCGCATGCCCCCATCGGCCTTCCGCGCAATGATCCTCAGGGCATCCTCCGGGGCGGGGGCGTCCTCGGCTTCCAGCACCGTCGTGAGGCGAACCACGATGTCCGAGACGCCGATGCGGCGGAAGTCGAAGCGCTGGCACCGCGACAGGATGGGCGCCGCCGCCTGCTGGATCTTCTGGGGCTCCGTGGTCGCGAAGACGAAGATCACCCGTGGGGGTGGCTCCTCCAGGATCTTGAGCAGGGCGTTCCACGCCTCCCGGGTGAGCATGTGGGCCTCGTCCACGATGTAGACCTTGTACCGCCCCTCCTGCGACGGCGCATACATGGCCCGCTCCCGCAGGTCCCGCGCGTCGTCCACCCCCCGGTTGGAGGCAGCGTCGATCTCCACGACGTCGAGAGACGTGTGCCCCCCCCAGATGCGCGAGCAGCTGTCGCACGTCCCGCAGGGCTCCCCCTCCGGAGTGCGGTTCGGGCAGTTCAGGGCCATGGCCAGCACCCTGGCCAGCGTGGTCTTGCCCACGCCCCGGGGCCCACAGAACAGGTATGCGTGGCCCACGCGGTTGCCCGCCACCGCACGCCGCAGCGTCTCGGACACATGCACCTGCACGGCCACCTCGTCGAACCGGCGGGGTCGGTACTTACGTGCTAAGGCCGTGTGGGACAATGGCTTACCGTGAAGAAGTGATCGGTGACGGCGACTGCCCGGGCATGCTCGGGGGGAAGAGGATATGCCCCAGGCTACCCGCAGCGACGATCACCGCACTTACCGCTGCTACCTGCGGGGTCCTGACGGGATTCGTGAGCTTTCGCCCTGCGGACCTGGGGCACTCCCGAAGCTAGACGGGGCTTGGATCGGGGTCAACGGCGCACGGTATCGGCCGCTCCGGATCTCCGGCGGGTCTCCCCCGTCACGTCCACCCGGGGCGCCACGCGTCCTCCACGTGCTCCACGCGGGCCACGTGCAGCTCCCGGTCGACCTCGATGGCCATGGCATCGAAGCGCACGGAAACCCCCTCCAACCGATAGCGGAACAGGAAGTCCGTAGCCACGGCCTCGATCTCACGACGCTTCAGCGCGGTGATGGCCTCCTGGGGCAGGCCGAAGCCGCGCCCGGCGCGGGTCTTCACCTCCACGAAGGCCACCACGTCCCCGCGCCGCACGACGAGGTCGACCTCGCGGCGGCCGAAGCGGTAGTTCCGCGCGAGCACCGTCCACCCCCGCCGCTCGAGGAAGCGCGCGGCTCTGCCCTCTCCCCAGCGCCCCAGCGCATGTGCGGGATTCTCCAGCGGCGTATCTTGGGCGTCCATGCCCCACGATGCCCCCGGGATCGGGGCCCGGGAATGCCCGTTTGGGACGATCGGTCAACCGTGTGTGAGGACCCCGAGGGGTGCCGTGACCTCCCGCCCGATGGCCCGGGCGATGGGGCGGATCTGCTCCATGAGCTCGGCGAACTGCTCGGGGTAGAGGGACTGCGCCCCGTCGGACAGCGCCTTCGTCGGATCGGGATGGACTTCGACGATGATGCCGTCCGCACCGGCGGCCACCGCCGCCCTGGCCATGGGCGTCACCTTGGAGCGCACGCCGGTCCCGTGGCTGGGGTCCGCGATGATGGGCAGGTGGGAGAGCGCCTTCACCACCGGAATCGCGGTGAGGTCCAGGAGGTTCCGGGTGTGCGTGTCGAACCCTCGCACGCCCCGCTCACAAAGGATGACCTGCTCGTTCCCCTCGGCCAGGACGTACTCCGCCGCCAGCAGCAGCTCGTCGATGGTGGCCGCCATGCCGCGCTTGAGAAGGACCGGTTTGCCCAGGCGTCCCGCACGGCGGAGAAGCGCGTAATTCTGCATGTTACGCGCTCCTATCTGTACGATGTCCGCATACTCCGCCACGGCTTTGGCACCCTCGGGATCCAGTGCTTCGGTGACGATGGCCAGACCCGTGGCTTCCCTGGCCCTGGCGAGGAGCTCCAGGCCTTTCATCCCGAGTCCCTGGAACGAGTACGGAGAGGTCCGTGGCTTGAAGGCCCCACCCCGCATGACCGTGGCCCCCAGGTCCCGCACCTGGTGGGCGATGTCCATGATCTGTGCTGCGCTCTCGACGGCGCAGGGTCCCGCCATGACCACCACGTCCGAGGTCCCGATCCTGGTGCCGTTGGCCAGCTCGACGACGGTGTTCTCCTCTCGCCACTCCCTCGACACCTGCTTGTACGGGTGCGTGACCGGGATGACCTCGAGAACCCCCTCCAGGCCCTCCAGCCTCGCGGAGTCCACGCGGCCGTCGTTGCCCAGGAGTCCCACGGCGGTGCGTTGGCCCCCCGGGATGGGGCGAGCCTCGTACCCCATGTCCTTGATGGCGTCCACGACCTCCTGAATGTGCTCGGTGGTCGCGTTGTGCTTCATGACAACGAGCATTTCCTGCGTCGCTTGCCTAGGGTTCTCGGATGGCTGCGCCGCGCCCGGGCGCAAGACGTTAATGCTAAGCGCGCGTGGGCGGAGGGTCTACCAGGGAGGTGGGAGGACGGCGATGCAGTGTCATCGGGGGAGGCCTCGCATCATCCCCCGCACGGGCACGGTCACCCGGGCATGTGGCGCCGGACGGACGGCTCACGTGGCCGCCGCTGCCTGCAATGCTTCCTCCAGGCGGACGCCGACGATGGTGCTCACCCCCGGCTCCTCCATGGTCACCCCGTAGATCCAGTCGGCGGCCTCGATGCTGCGGGGATTGTGGGTCACGACCACGAACTGGGTGTCGGCCTTGAAGTCCTGCAGCAGCTTGATGAACCGCCCGATGTTGCTCTCGTCCAGGGGGGCGTCCACCTCGTCGAGCACGCAGAAGGGGCTGGGCTTCACCAGGTAGATGCCGAAAAGGAGCGAAAGAGCCGTGAGCGCCCGCTCACCTCCGGAGAGCAAGTCGATGCGCTGTGTCTTCTTCCCCTGGGGAGATGCGTGGATCTCGATGGGGGATTCCAGCGGGTCCTCGTCGTCCTGGAGCCAGATGTCGGCCTCGCCGCCCTCGAAGAGGCGCAGGAAGGTCGCCCGGAAGTTGTCCCTGATCTTGGCGAACGTCGTCACGAAGAGGTCGGTGGCCGTCTTGTTGATCTCGCGAATGGCGTTCCGGAGGTCGTTGCGCGCCTTGACGAGGTCGTCCCGCTGTTCGGTGAGGAACTCGAGCCTCTTGCTCTCCTCCTCGTGCTCCTCCACGGCGAGCTGGTTCACTGGGCCGAGCTTCTCGATGGCGACCACCAGGTCCCGAAGCTCCTCCTGGAGCGCCTCGGGCTCCCCCTCCACGGGCTCGGCCGTCTCCAGCAGCGACTCCAGCGAGCGCCCCCATTCGCCTTCGAGGCGCTCGCGGATACGCTCGATGCGGCCGCCCAGCTCCTGACGCTCGAGCTCGAGCGCATGCTTGCGGTCGGAGGCGGCGCGCTCGGCGGCCCGTGCTTCCCGGACCTTCTGCTCCGCCCCCGCCAGGGCGTCGGCCACGGCCTGGAGGGCCTCGTCCTTCTCCCGCAGCCGCATCTCCAGGGTGGTGCGCTCCGCGAAGAGGTGCTCCATGGCGGCATCGCCCTCCGCACGCACGGTCCGGGCGTCGGCCAGCTCGACGCGGAGCTGCTCCTCCTCCAGGTTCAACGCCGCCGTTCGTTCGTGCGCCTGGGTCCGGGCCGCGACGATCCCCTCCAGGCGCTCGGTGAGACGGGTCACGTCCCCCTCCTGTCTGGCGAGGTCCACCGCCAGACGAGCCTCCTCGGCACGCGCCGTCTCCCACTCCTCCTGGACGGCCTCCAACGAGTCCCGGGCGACCCCGCGCTGGGCCTGGATCCCCTCCTCCTCGGCCACGAGCACCTCGCGGTCCCCCCGCGCCTCCCTGGAGCGCTCGAGGGCCCGGGTTCGCGCGGCGCGTGTGCCCTCCACCTGGCGGGCGAGATCGTCGTGGTGGCGGTCCATGCGGCCCTTCCGGTCCGCCTGCGTCTGGAACTCGCCCTCCACACGGCGTCGGACATCCTCGGCGTCGCGGAGCGCACCTCTGGCCCGCTCCAGCTCCTCCTCGGCCTCGTGCGTCGCCGCCTCGGCCGCTTCTCGGGCTGCGCGCGCCGCCGCGGCCGCCTCCACCGCCGACTCATGCTCCGCCAGCGTGGCGCGCAGCTGTTCCTTGCGCTCCATCAGGCCGGTCACGCCCACCGGATTTCCGATGCGCACGACGCCCCGACGGTCCACCACCGTGCCCGAGGCGGCGACGCGCTCCCCCGGCGCATGCCTTCCCAGATCGACGTCCTGAACCAGGTCCACGCCGTCGAGAAGGGCCTTCACCCAGGGCGCACCGTCCCCGGAAACGTCGATGCGCTCCAGAAGCGTGCCGGTGGCATCGGCGGAGCGGGCGGGCACGCGATCCAGCGCCAGCAGGATGAGACCGCCGCCACCCTCCCACGACCTGGTGAACCAATCGTGGAGACGCGACACCGTGGCGCCGTCCCGCACCACCAGGGCCCGGGCCAGCGGCCCGAGATACGATTCGAGCGCCGGGGCCAGCGCCTCGTCGGCGGTGATGAAGTCCGAGAGCGTGCCGGCCACGCCGTCATCGGCGAGGGACAGAGCCGCTTTCACCGCAGGCTCGACGCCCTCCCGATCCCTCTCGAGGCGCTCCAGGGCGACACGACGGGCACCCAGGGAAGCAGCACGATCCACCGCCTCCATCTCCCGTGCCCGGGCGCTGACCAGCGCCTGACGCGCCGAGGCCAGACCCGTCACACACGCATCCACCTCCGACACGGCGGTGTCCACGCCGCGAGCCAGGTCCTCCAGCCGGCCGGAGAAGAGGTCCCCCTGGGACTCCAGGTCGGTGATGGCCTCCCCCGTGTCCGCCAGCTCCTGCTCCAGGCGCTCCAGCCGCCGCTCCAGCTCCGCCGCCTGCGCGTCCGACGCTTCCGCGTCGCCCTCGAGCTGGGCGCCCCGACGCGCCAGCTCCCGCTCGCGGGACTCCACGCCGTCCAGATGATCCCGGGCGTCCTGCAGGCGTTCGCGGACAGCCTGCACCTCGGCGTGACGTGCGTCCACCAGCGCCCGCAGCTCCTCCACCTCCTCCCGGAGGCGATCCCGGTCCGCCTCCAGCTCCTCGGCGTCCCGGTTCAGGCGCTCGGCACGGCCCACGGCCGCGGCGCGCTCCTCGTCGATCTGGGTCAGCCGGCGCTCGGCGTACACCGCCCGCTCGTCCGCCACCGCCAGGTCCCGCTCCCAGCGCACGAGCTCCTCGCGGACCGCTTCGAGCTTCCCCGCCGCTTCGGTGCGCTCGCGCTCGGCGTCGACCTCCTTGAGCCGAAGCGCCTCGTAGTCAGCCTCGGCGGCCCTCAACTCCGCCACCATTCCCGCGCCGGCCTCGAGATCCTCCTCGAGCTCCTTCCTCACGCCGGCCAGCCTCTCCGCCAGCGTCTCGAGCTGGTGACGGACCACCGCCACCTCGACGTCCAGCCTGCGCTTGCGGTACTGCAGGTAGCGCTCGGCTCTCCCCTTCTGGCGCGCCAGCGAGCGCACCTTCGTCTGCACCTCGGCGATGACGTCCTCGAGGCGCTGGAGGTCCAGCTCCGCCCGCTCCAGGCGCCGGGACGCCGCCTTCCGGCGGTCCTTGTACTTGCCGATCCCCGCGGCCTCCTCGAAGAGGCCCCGGCGCTCGTCGGCACGGTCCGAGAGGATCGCGTCGATCATGCGGTTTTCGATCATGGCGTACGCGTTCGAGCCCAGGCCGGTGTCACGGCACAGGTCGAGGACGTCGCGCAGGCGCACGGAGGAGCGGTTGATGGCATACTCGGAGCCGCCGTCCCGGAAGACCTGCCGGCCCAGTTCCACCTCCTCGAAGGGGAGGGGCAGCGCCCCGTCCTCGTTGCTGACGGTGAGGGACACGGACCCCCGGTTCACCGGCCTCCTGTTGACCGTCCCCTGGAAGATCGCCTCCTCCATCCTGGCGCCGCGGATGGCGGTGGGGCGTTGCTCGCCCAGCACCCATCGGATGGCGTCGCCGATGTTGGACTTCCCACAGCCGTTGGGCCCCACGATGGCGGTGATACCGTCGTGGAACTCGATCTTGGTGGCATCCGCGAACGACTTGAAGCCGTGGATGCGCAGGGCACGGAGCTTCATGCGGGCAGGCGACCTGTTCGGTCAAAGAGGGTTGCGCCGTGGGGGTCCACGGCCGGGACAGGCGTCGTGATTGCGGACACGGAGGTCACGGGAGGAGCACCCACGCGAAGGGCCGAGGGGCCCGTGCCACCCCCGGAAAGGACCGGAATCCCCGGGATCGGCCGGTACCCGAGAAGCGCCGCCCCCACCAGGCCCAGCAGCACCACCACCAGAACCAGGAAGGCGAGGAGCAGGCCCCTTCGCCGGCGCGGGGCTCGGGCCACACCGGTGCCGGCATCCTTCAGGACCGTCTCCCGGGGGGGCGCCTGTGGAGCGGACCTCGGCTCCACCGTCGATTCCCCGGAGGACTCCTGCTGTGCCTTCGGCGTGAGCGCGAGAGGAGCTTTGACGGGTGCCAGCGGCTTCGGCACATCCTTCCCGACGGCCCCGGCGCGCGCGGCGGCCGTCGCCTCCTTCACCGCCGAGGCTTCGGTCGCCTCGTCCTCGGTTTCCGCCGCCTCCCCGGTCGCCGCCACCTCGTGCTCGGTCGCTTCGTGCTCGGTGGCTTCGTCCTCGGTCGCTTCGTCCTCCGTCGCCGCGGCTTCCTGGAGATCGACTCCCGCCGTAGGCTGGTCCTCCCCGACGCTCATCCCCTGCTCCCCGGGGAGGCTCCCGGGCTCCTTCTCCGGTTCGGCGGCAGCCCCGGTGACGGGCTCAGAGGCGGCGGACGGCGCGGGCTCCGCCTCGGAGGCTTCCCGCCGTCCCACCACCGCAGTCACCGGAGGGACCGTGGTCTCCAGGAGCGGCGACAGGTCCTCCGTCTCCGGCGCGACGATCATCACCTCCGAAGCCTGGCGCAGAACGGCATCCCTGGTGGGTGCGTTGTGCGGCAGGAACACCGCCAACGTGACGCCGGCGTTGCGAAAGCCGTCGCACAGAGGAGCCCATCTGGGGGAGGCCAGCGCCGAGCCCGCGTCGGCCACCGCGGTCCCCGCAGAGACCAGGTAGAAGCCGCCGTCCTTCACGCCCTGCGCGACTCGACGCACCGAGGCACCCCAGAGGAGGATGTCCGAGAGACCCTCACCGTTGGCCAGCCCCAGCTCCCGGTGCAGGGTGGGCGCGTGCAGGTTCAGGTCGGCGAGGACCACCCGATACCGGGAGGACGCCCACGCCCGCGCGAGGGCGACGGCGCAGGCACCCGCCCAGCCGGCTTCAACCGCGTCGTCCGTGGCGAGGATGGCCACGACCCGCCCGGCATCCTCCGGGATGCCGGAAGGGCGAGGGAGCGCGCCGGCATCGAGCGCGGTCCAGGCTGGCAGCTTGGAGATCATCTTTGCGCCGGGAGCCCGTGGTGTAGAGAGAGCGCGGCCGCTCCGACCCCCTTCGGGCCTTCCTGGACAGGCCGGGCGGGCCGACGGGATCGGCAGGTCGGCGACACGGCGGAGGGGCGCCGGGCCGGCGCCAAGTTAGGCGCCTCTCCCCCCTCCAGGCAAACGGCTCGATGGCCGGAAGAGCGTGCCGGATGGAGCCTTTCGTGAGGCCGCACGACGCCGCCCGGCCCGGGATCACACATCCTCGGCCTCCCAGCGCGGCGCGTCGCCCCAGAGGTTCTCGAGCTGGTAGAACTCACGGGCATGGGGATGGAACACGTGAACCACGAAGTCGATGTAGTCCAGCAGAACCCAGCGACCGCCCTGGAGGCCCTCCACGTGGCTGGGGCGCGTCCCCTCGCGGCGCAGCTCCTCCGAGATGTGCTCGGCGATGGCCTTCACCTGCACATCGGAGCGCCCGCTGGCCAGCACGAAGAAATCCGTCGCGGACGAGATTCCCCTCAGGTCCAGAGCGATGACATCGTATCCCTTGCGCTCGAGGGCGAGCTCGGCGGCCCTCGCCACCACCGTGGGCACTTCCGCTTGCGTCAGCGTGGTTCTCGGCACCCTGGAGCCTCCCGCCCTCGTGGTCAGGATTCGGCGCGCTCCACGCGGACCTCGATCTCCGCGTCCACTTCCGCGTGGAAGTGCACGGACACGGCGAACACGCCCAGGCTCTTCAGGGGCTCCTCCATCACGACGGAGCGCTTGTCGAGCTCGAAGTCCAGCTTGCCGGACTCGTTGGCCCGGTCCGCGACGTCGGCGTTGGTCACCGAGCCGAAGAGCTTGCCGTCCTCTCCGGCACGGGCATGGAACAGGAGGGACATCCCCGCCAGCTGTGCAGCACGGCGATGGGCCTCCAGATAGTCGCGGCGCGACCGTTCCTGCGCCCTCCTCTGCTCCTCTTCCAGACGGCGGATGTTGGCAGAGCTGGCCTCGTAGGCGAGGCCCTGCGGGATGAGGTAGTTCCGTCCGTATCCGGCCTTCACGGTGACGATGTCGCCCGCGTCGCCCAGACTCTCCACCGGCTTCTTCAAGATCAGCTTCATCGCTTCTCCGTTGCTCTCATGAATCGTTGTGTCGCGCGCGGGCCTCGCTCACCCTCTTGCGGACGTCCAGCCAGGTGTCGCCGATGCCGATCACCGCGGCCAGCCCCGGCACCAGGGGCGGAAGGAGGAGGGCTCCGACCACCAGCAGGATGTAGCCGAAGACCGAGAGCCCGCCAGTCAGGAACAGGACCACGGCCGCGCCCCGTACCGCATAGAGCCCGCCCATGAACACCACCGCGTTGGCGCCCACGCGGGTGAGGCCGTCCGCACGAAGCACGAGGAGCACGACGCCTCCTATGAGCACCCAGACGAGGTGGTCGTTGAAGCGGAAGCTCCTCAGGGGCCGCAGCGCCCCGTCACTGTCGGTGGTGAGCCGAACGTAGACCCACCATGCCACCCCCAGGGCCGCGAACGAGGCGAGACCGAGCATCGCGGGAAAGACCAGGATCTGCTTGTCCACTACATCGTAGAGGGTGCTCACCAGCGCCTGGGGCACCCCCCGCCCCCCTCGCATCATGCGGAGCCCTTCCATGAACGCCGCCGCGCCCTGGGTCATCCGATCCTGCACCACCCACTGTACGGCCCCCCACGCCCCGCGGCGCACGCCGAGCATGAGTGCCGTCAAGCCGGCGGCACCCGCCACCGCCCCCAGCGCCCGATCGGAGAAGGCCGACTGCGGACGCCGCACGGTGAGCGCAGCGAAGCAGCCTCCGAGGAGAAGCGCCCAGGCCAGATCCAGGTACCGCCCGCCTTCCACCGGAAGGCTGACAAACGCGATCAGGAGAGCCACCATCCCCACGGCGAGGACGATGCCACGGCGGACTCCCAGGACGAAGGCCAGAGCCAGGTAGGGGACCCCTATCAGCAACGTGGGCTGAGCTACGGATCCGAACAGCGCCACGACGAGCAGCGCGAGCACCCGGGGCCAACTACGGCTCTCCTTCGCCGAGGCCGAAGCGGGTGGAGAGGAGGTCCCCACCGGATCCCTATCCCTCGTGACGTCGAGTGTAGGGGATGAGCGCCAGGTACCGGGCGCGCTTGACCGCGCGTCCGAGCTGACGCTGGAAGCTCGCGGTCACCTTGGTCGTACGCTTGGGCAGGATCTTCCCCGACTCCGTCAGGAAGCGCGAGAGCGTCGCTACGTCCTTGAAGTTGAGGAGCTCCACGGGAGGCCCCTCCAGGCGCCGCCGACGCCCGCGGCCACCCTGGAACTGCGGGGGCGAGTCGTCGTCCTCGTCCTCTTCGTCCTCCTCTTCCTCGTCCTGCTCCTCCTCGCCCGCGGGACGGCGCACCTCGGCGAGGATGGATTGACCGGACGTGGGTTCGCCCTCGTTGAGCACCAGCAGGTAGCGCATCACCTCCCCGTCGAGCTTGAGGAGGCGCTCGAACTCGGGTAGGGCGTCGCTGGCGGCGGTGAACTGCGCCACGACGTAGTAGCCGTTCTTCTGCTTGCTGATGGGGTACGCGAGCTGACGAGGACCCCAATGGTCCACGGCGGAGACTTCTCCGCCCTTCGCCGTCGCGAGCTCGTGGAACTTCTCGAGCTTGGCGTTCGCGGCGCTCTCGTCGAGCGCCGGGTCGAGGATGTAAACGACCTCGTAGAGCCGCATGCTTCGTTCCCTCGGTCCGTCGGGTTCACACGGGCCCCACCGGAACGGCTCGCCGAACGTTGCGGCAAGGCGGCCGAGGCGGAGCGGGATGACTTGTCAAGCTATGTAAGCTAGCGCAGCGGGCCGCCGCCCGGTACCCGGGGCCTCCGCGCGTGGGTGGCTCGACGTCTCGGTCTCCGCGCCTTCGGCCGGGACGGGCGGGGCCCCGCCAACGGCTCCGCCCGCACGGCGGCTCTCCCTTCAGCGAGCCGCCAACGCCTCCTGCATGGCCAGGATGAGCGGGCCATGACGGGAGAAGGCCCAGGCGGCCTCCTCCACGTCCAGGCGCTCCCGGTTGGTGTGCGCGTAGCGCTCCTCTCCGGGGCCGAAGCCCAGGGTGGGAATCCCGAACACGCCGCAGGTCCACCCCCCATCGGTGGCGAACGTCCACGGTCGCACCGTCGCCGGAGCCACGGGGGCGTCCCGTCTTCCCACCGCCCGGGCCGCAGCGGTGACCATGGGGTGGTCCGCTTCCATGAGGAAGCCCGGGCTGAACATGTTTCGCTCCACCTCCAGACCGGTGTAGGTGCGCTGGGCCTCGGCCGCCATGCGTACCTCCACGCCGAAGCCGTCCGGCACCGTCGGCAGGCACAGGGCGAGGGCCGTGCGCATCCGCTCCAGCAGGACCTCGTCGTCGTCCTCCGGCAGGATCCGCCAGTCCAACGTCACCACCACCATGTCGGGAATCACGTTCCGGCTGCTCGGGAGCACGTCCACCGAGGTGGCGACCGCGGTGGATCGGCCCAGCACCGGGTCCTCGGGAAGCGCTCCGGCGAGCTCCCGCGTCGCCGCCAACACATCCCCGAGGAGATCCAGGGCGTTGTGGGCCCGGTCCGGCGCGCTGGCGTGGCCGGCCAGCCCGGAGATCACGACCTCCACCTCCGCACGACCGCGGTGCCCGATGCACACATCGCCGCGTGTGGCCTCGCCGATGACCACCGCTCCGGGCCTCAAGCCCGACTCGAGGAGGAGCTTCATCCCGAGGCCGCCCCGTTCCTCCATCACGGTATGTGCCGCGATGACGTCCCCGGGTGCCTTCCCCTTGAGCGCGGCCACCGCATAGGTCTGGAGGGCCAGCTGGCCCTTGATGTCCATGGCGCCGCGCCCGTGGAGGAAGCCGTCCTTCACGACACCCGAGAACGGAGGGATCTCCCACGCGTCGGGGTCGCCCTCGGCCACCACGTCGAGGTGGCAGTTCAGCAAGACCGACGGTGCGTCCCCCCTGCCCCGGGCGATCCCGATGACGTTGCCGGTGGCGTCGACGCGGACGTCGTCCAGGTCGAGAGCCTCCATCTCCTCTCGCACCCGCCGGGCGACCTCGCCCTCGGCACCGGGCAGACCAGGGATACGAATCAGGTCGGACGCGAATGCCAGCGCGTTCTCGAACGTCGGTTCCTTGGCCATCGCCGCTTCCTCCTTCTCGCCGTTTCGCCCTCTCGTCCTCGCCTCAGCGTCGTCCCCCCCGGAGCAAGACGGGACCGGACCCGAGCGGGTCCGGCCCCGTGTCATCACGTTTCCGGGTGGATGAGGCTCACCCGAAGAGTCCGTGGACGAGGTGCTCCACCCAGTGGAGCGCGGTGGGCTCGGTCACCTGGATGTGGTACACGCGCACGAACCACGGCGAGAGCACCAGGGAGACCACGCTCATCAGCTTGATGAGGATGTTGAGCGAGGGTCCCGACGTGTCCTTGAAGGGATCGCCCACCGTATCCCCCACCACCGCCGCCTTGTGCGGCTCGGACCCCTTGCCGCCGTAGGCGCCGGCCTCGATGAACTTCTTCGCGTTGTCCCACGCGCCCCCGGCGTTCGCCATGAAGAGGGCCATGAGCACGCCGGTCACCGTGGCACCGGCCAGAAGCCCGCCCAGGGCCTCGACGCCGATGAACCGGCCCACCAGCACCGGCGCCGCGATGGCCGTGATCCCCGGGAGGATCATCTCCCGGAGCGCCGCCCGGGTGGAGATGTCCACGCACCGCGCCGAGTCCGGCTTCGCGGTGCCCTCCATGATCCCCGTGATCTCCCGGAACTGGCGGCGCACCTCGTCCACCATCCCCTGCGCGGCCTTGCCCACGGCCGTCATCGTCAGCGACGAGATGAAGAACGGCAGGATGCCCCCGATGAAGAGGCCGATCACCACCTCCGGGTCGACGAGGTCGATGCCCGTCACGCGCAACCCGACGTTCGAGGAGTAGGCGCTGAAGAGGGCCAGGGCGGTGAGGGCCGCGGACCCGATGGCGAAGCCCTTGCCGATGGCGGCAGTGGTGTTGCCCTGGGCGTCCAGGGTGTCGGTGATCCTCCGGGTCTCGGGACCCAGATGGCTCATCTCGGCGATGCCGCCCGCGTTGTCGGCGATGGGCCCGTAGGCGTCCACGGACATGGTGACGCCCACCGTGGCGAGCATCCCCACGGCGGCGATGCCGATGCCGTACAGCCCGGCGAAGTGGTACGAGACCCAGATGGCCACGCAGATGAGGAGAACCGGGATCGCGGTGGACTGCATGCCCACGGCCAGGCCGCTGATGATGTTCGTCGCCGCGCCGGTCTGGCTGGCGTCGGCGATCCTCCGGATGGGCGCGGCCCCGGTGTAGTACTCGGTGGCCAGGCCGATGGCGATCCCCACCAGCGTACCCGCCACGATGGCGACCCAGGGGCCGTAGGTCGGGAAGACCCGCGCACCGGCGGTGGGATCCGTGAACGTGATTCCCATGGCTTGCACGATGAAGTACATGATAGCCAGGAAGAGCGCGGCGGCGATGAACGTCACGTTGCGCAGCGCCGCGGCGGGGTTGGTCCGCTCCAGGACCTTCATCATGCCGATACCGATGACCGACATCACCAGGCCGACCATCACCGCCAGCAGGGGAAGCGCCACCGCCGCCACCCGATGTTGTGCCAGCGCGGGAGCCGTGGCGCCGATGGCGAGGGTGGCGACGATGGAGCCGACGTACGACTCGAAGATGTCGGCGCCCATCCCGGCGATGTCGCCCACATTGTCGCCCACGTTGTCGGCGATGGTGGCCGGGTTGCGGGGGTCGTCCTCGGGGATGCCCGCCTCCACCTTACCCACCAGGTCGGCGCCGACGTCGGCGGCCTTGGTGTAGATGCCGCCGCCCACGCGGGCGAAGAGCGCGATGGAGCTCGCCCCCATGGCGTAGCCGGAGACGATCTCGGAGAAGGTCCTGAACTCACCCGTCCCCGGCACCGCGCCCGCGGCGAAGAGGGCGTACAGGGCCCCCAGCCCGACGAGGCCCAGCGCGCCGACGGCGAGGCCCATGACAGAGCCGCCGAAGAAGGCGACGCGGAGCGCCTTTCCGGGGCCCTCCTGGTTCGCCGCGGCCGAGGTGCGCACGTTGGCCCGGGTGGCGGCCTTCATGCCGAAGAAGCCCGCGAACATGGAGCAGAGCGCGCCGGCGACGTACGCGATGGCGGGAACGGTGCCGATGGCCAGGTAGAGCAGGATGGCCACCACCACCACGAAGAGCGCGATCACCGAGTACTCGCGCTTCAGAAACGCCATGGCACCGGCATGGATCTGCTCGCTGAGCTCCATCATGCCTTCGGTGCCGGCGTCTTGTCTCTTGACGTACACGTATATGAAGGCTGCGGTCACCAGGCCCAAGAGACCCAGTACCCACGCCCAATCGGTCAATCCGACGAGGTCGGTCATAGGATCGATCACCCTCTGTTCGTCGTTAGCCAGTGCCCTAGCGGCCCGACTCTCGTCGACTCGTGGCCGCTAACGATTGAAACGGTTCATGGCAGCCTCCGTGCCCTCCGCGAGCCAGATCTCGACGGCTCGCGTGAGCTCCGGGAGGAGCCCCACCACCACGTCCTCGTCCCCTTCGGGCATCGGCGAGAGAACCCATTCGGCGAGGTCCATCCCTTCCGGTGTCCTCCCCACACCGATCCTCAGGCGGGGGTATTCGTCGGAGCGCAGCATGCCGGATACGGACTTGAGTCCATTGTGACCGCCCGGGCTTCCCTTCGGACGGAAGCGTATCCGCCCGATGTCGAGCGCGGCATCGTCCACCACCACCAGCAGATCCTGCGCCGGATCGAATTCGTCCAACTCCTGAAGAAATCGGAGCGCCAGCCCACTCCGGTTCATGTAGGTGATGGGCTTCACGAGCAAAACCGAACGCTCGCCCACCGTCCCCATCGACTTCAGCGCTGGGCCGTCCCGCCTGTAGGCTCCGAAACGCCAATCGTGCGCCAGCCTGTCCAGCATCCACCACCCCACGTTGTGCCGGGTGGCGTCGTACTCGGGCCCGGGATTGCCGAGCCCGACGATGACCTTCACCTCGATTCCACGAAGGCAGGAGGATCAGTCCTCGTCCGCGTCGGCCTCGGCCTCCTCGCCGACCCGCTCGGGCTCGGCGCCTTCCTCCGCCTCGGCCTCCTCGCCCTCCTCGGGCTCCGGCTCCTTCTCGACACGCGGGGCCGCTACGAGGCACACCGTGCGCGTGGGGTCGATGGTCACCTCGACCCCCTCCACCACGCCCATGTCCGAGACATGTATGCTGTCGTCGAGGTCCAGCCCCGACACGTCCACGTCGATGGACTCGGGAATCAGCGAGGGCAGGCACCGCACGGGGAGCTCGTGGACGATCTGCTCAAGAACGCCCCCATGCATGCGCACACCCACCGGCACACCCACCAGGTTCACGGGGATCTCGACGTCCACCTCGACGTCCTTCTGGATGCGAAGGAAGTCGATGTGCACGGGAGTCTGGGGGCGGTCCGGCTCGGACTGGATCTCGCGTACGAGGATCTGATGGGAGCCCTTCTGTCCGTCGATCCGGAGATCCAGGACGGTGTTCTCCACCGAGATCACGTGGAAGAGGTGCTCCACCTCCTTCGCGTCCACCGACAGGTGGACGGGCTCCATGTCCTTGCCGTACAGGACGGCGGGCACGCGGCCACTGCGCCGCAGCTTTCGCGCTGCACCCTTACCGCTGCCCTCGCGCTTCGTGGCGGTCAAGCTCTTCGTCATGGTCATCTTCGTCTGTTTCCTGCCATTCGGGTCCAGGGGACCGATTGGGGCCTTCGCCGGGCCCGTCTGCTGACGTCAGCTCTCCGGCGGAATCTCGAAGAGCTGGCTTACCGATTCGTTGGAGTGCACATGGTCGATGGCCTTGGCCAGAAGGTCGGCCACAGAGAGGATGCGCAGGTTGGAGAACCGGCGCTCCTCCGGAACGTGGATGGTGTTCGTGACCACCATCTCCTCCAGGGGTGCTTCGGCGAGGATCTCCGTCGCACGACCCGAAAGGACGGGATGGGATGCGCATGCGTACACCGCTCGTGCACCTCGGTCCTTCAGGGCGCACACGGCGCTGGCCAGCGTACCTCCCGTATCCACCATGTCGTCGGCGAGAAGACACGTCTTCCCGTCCACTTCGCCGACGACGTTGAGCACCTCGGCCACGTTCGCCTTGGGGCGCCGCTTGTCGATGATGGCGAAGGTGGCGCTCAGTCGCTTCGCGAATCCTCGAGCCATCTTCGCCGACCCCACGTCGGGTGCTACCACCACCAGATCCTCGAGGGCCAGGTCCCTGAAGTACTTCGTCAGAACCGGCGCGGCGTAGAGGTGATCCACGGGGATGTCGAAGAACCCCTGGATCTGGTGCTGATGGAAGTCGATGGAGACCACCCGGTCCGCGCCGGCCGCCACGATGAGGTTGGCGACGAGCTTGGCACCGATGGACACCCTGGGCTGGTCCTTCCGGTCCTGCCGCCCATAGCCGAAGTACGGCACCACCGCCGTGACCCGGGCCGCCGACGCGCGCTTCGCCGCGTCGATGAGCAGAAGGAGCTCCATCATGTTGTCCGCCGGCGCGGGCGTGGACTGAACGATGAAGACGTCCCGGCCGCGTGCGTTGCGGTCGATGCGCACGAAGATCTCGCCGTCCGCGAAGTTCCTGAGCGTCACGCCGTCGGGGGACTTGCCGATACGCTCCCCGATCTCCTCGGCCAGAGGCCGATTCGCCCGCCCGCTCAAGAGGAGGAGGGGTCCTCGTCTATAGGTGTCGTCCATGGATCGGATCCGCAGCTCACCGGGTGGGCGAGCAGGTGTCATGCACGCCCATGAAAGCCCGAAAAGCTAGAAAGGACGCGGGAAAGCGTCAACGACGCGAGCCAACGTCGCGACGTTGGCCGAGTCTACCCAAACCCGACGCAAAACACCACCGCCGGGGACGAATCCCCCGTCACCGGAGGAGTTGGTCGGATTGGCCCGGGTGGATTCGAACCACCACCGCCGGTTCCAAAGACCGGTGTCCTGCCATTAGACGACGGGCCAGCGATGGCGGGCGGATGCCCGCAGCGCGCGTGACCATCCTACCCCGTCCAGGGGACCCGATTCAAGGGCGCCGGGCCTCGGAGGTCGGCACGGCACCCTCCGCTCGTCGCCAGTCGCCCAGAGTGCGAGCGACCAGAGACGGCCAGGGAAGACTCCGGGACAGGAGCTCCGCAGCCCGTTTCGCGCTTCCGGCGTCGGCGAAGACGCCGAAGCACGCCGACCCACTCCCCGACAGGAGTGCCGGAGTTGCGCCCCCATTTCGGAGCGCATCCAGCGACGCCGCCACCTCGCGGTGCGTGGAGGCCACCACCGCCTCGAAGTCGTTCACCGCCAGGGCGGCGACGTCTCCCCAGGTCCGCGGGACATCCCTGTGCGAGCCCGGGCGAGGAGCTTCTCCTCCCCCCAGGCGGCGTTCCGCGAGAGCGCTGTACGCCCAACCGGTGTCCACGTGGACGGGAGGCAGAACCAGCACCAGATGGGCATCGGGAAGGGGCGGGAGCGCCTCCACCCTTTCGCCGCGGCCCCTCCCCAGCGCCAGGGTGCTGGCACCCAGGAAGAAGGGCACGTCGGAGCCCAGCCCCCCGGCGATGTCCGCCAGCTCCACGTCCTCCAGCGGGTCACCCAGAAGTGTGTTGGCGCACCTCAGGGCCGCCGCCGCGTCGGAGGAGCCCCCCCCGAGCCCGGCCCCGGCGGGGATGCGCTTCTCCAGCCGCACGTGGAGGCCCATGTCGGACCCGGCGGCATCCAGCACGGCCCGCGCCGCCAGGTATGCCAGGTTCGACGTCGGCGGGCCGAGCTCCGCCCCCACCACGTCCAGGCCCACCTCGCCGCCGGCGACGAGGTCCATGGCGAGGTCGTCGTGGAGGCTCACCGCCTGGAAGATCGTCTCGATCTCGTGGTACCCGTCGGACCGCTCCCCCAGGACCCGCAGGAAGAGGTTGACCTTCGCCGGGGGCCCGCAGCGGATCGACCCCGGAGGACTCACCGTCCGCCCCTCTCCGCAGGGGGCGCAGCCGCCACGGGATCCTCCTCGCGCTCGCGCTCAATGCTGGCCTCCACCCGCTCCTCCGCCCCCCCTACGTCACCGAAGGAGAGCCCGAGGCGCCACGCGTAGTACAGGCCGATCAGGGTGATGGGAAACCATCCCCCTGCCCAGTAACCGAACGCGAAGGCCAACGCCTTGGCCGGAGGCACCGAGTACACGTCGCTGAGGGCGAACTTGGCCGCCGCGTGGAAGGTGCCGACGAACCCCGGAGCCGACGGGGCCGCCACGCCGAACGCCACCACGGCCTGAGTGAACCAGGCGGAGATGACCCCGGTGTGAATGCCGAAGGCCAGCATCCCCAACCAGTAGGAGAGGCCCTGGAAGAGCCACAGCCCGAGGCTCCAGATCAGGGACAGGACCAGGAGGCGAGGCGAACGGAGCAACGCGACGGAATCCAGGAACGCGGTCAGGGCGTCCACCATGGGACGTGCCAGGGACCGTGGCAGCAGCCTGGACGCCATACGGTCCGCCAGACGCACGAAGCCCTGTGGCCAGACCGCCATGGCCACCAGAGTCAGCAGGAACACGAGCACGAGAGCCAGCGTCCCCCGCAGGATCATCGCCCCGAAGTCACTGGACAGCAGTCCCGCCGCCGGGAAGCCGGGCGT
Organism: Gemmatimonadota bacterium; assembly: GCA_022340865.1. Classification (GTDB taxonomy): domain Bacteria; phylum Gemmatimonadota; class Gemmatimonadetes; order Longimicrobiales; family Gaopeijiaceae; genus SZUA-318. Next base: position 72,447 of record JAJDNC010000103.1, on the reverse strand, counting down.
GAGCGCCGGCACCACCAGAAGCAGCGCGAGCACGACGCTGTCCAGGAAGCGCTCCACCACGAGCGACCCGAAGGCGGCGCTCACGGAGACGGGCTCCATGCGGCTGAACGCATACGGGCGCAGGAACTCGCCGGCGCGCAGGGGAAGCACGTTGTTCCCCATGAAGCCGATGGCCACCGCGGCGAAGCGTGCCCTGAACCCGGTATCGGCCTTCACGGGTGCGAGGAGCAGCTTCCACCGCATCGCACGCACCACGAACCCTGCGGTAGCCACGGCGACGGCGGCGGTGAGGAGCCACATGTCGCCCTGGCGCATCTGTTGCCAGATCTTGCCCAGGTCCTCACCGCGGAGCGCCCACCAGAGGGCAACGACGGTGACACCGAGGCCGACGAGCGACTTGCCCCAGTGCTTCCTCAACGGGGGCTCCTCGCCCTCCGCATGAGCGTCGCCATCTCCCGCACGGCGCCCTCCAGGCCGGTGAACATCGCCCGGGAGATGATGGAGTGCCCGATGTTCAGCTCCTCGATCTCGGGGATCGCGGCCACGGGAGTGACGTTCTCGTAGGTGAGCCCGTGTCCGGCGTGAACGTCGATGCTCAGTTTGCGCGCCAGGGAAGCTCCCGCGTGCACCCGGGCGAGCCGCTCGCGCCGTTCCTCACCCCGGGCGTTCGCGTACTCCCCGGTGTGCAGCTCCACGGCGTCGGCTCCCAGGTCCACCGACGCCTTGATGGTCGTCTCGTCCGGATCGATGAAGAGCGACGTGCGGATGCCCGCGTCCGTGAGGCGCTCCAGGGCGTGGGCGATCTTCGAGCGCTGCGCCTCCGTGGACAGGTCCAGGCCACCCTCGGTGGTGATCTCCTGCCGCTTCTCCGGCACCAGCGTCGCCTGCTTGGGCGCCCACGCGCACGCCAGATCCAGGATCTCGGAGGCCGCGGCCAACTCCAGGTTCACGCAGGTGCGCACGGTCTGCATGAGCAGCTCGACGTCCCGGTCCTGAATGTGACGCCGGTCCTCCCGCAGGTGCACGGTGATACCGTCGGCACCACCCAGCTCCGCCAGGAAAGCCGCGCGCACCGGATCGGGCTCGTCCGTGCGGCGTGCCTGCCTCACGGTGGCCACATGGTCGATGTTCACATAGAGCCGCATGTTCGTCACGGGTTCTCCAGCAGTCCGAGGATCTCGCGGCGGACGTCGTCGTCCAGGTAGCGGTCGGCCAGCCGGACGAGGTGCCGCCCCAGAAGAGCGTAGAGCTTCCGGTCGTCGGGCTCCAGCGCCCGCAGGTGAAGTCCGATGGTCTCCACATCGCCCCGGGGGATGGGGCCGGTCACCGCCGCTTCGAGGCCCGCCTCCTCGATGTTGGCCAGGGTCCCCCGCACCAGCGCGAGGAGCGCCGGCATCGCTTCCTCCGGCGGGACGCCCGCTCGCACCAGCATCCTGCTCGCACCGTCCAGTAGAGGTGGCAGAAAGTTGGATGCCATCACCGCGGCGGCGTGGTACAGGGGCCTCTGCGTCTCCGCCACGGTGAGCACCGGCGATCCGAGAGCAGACGCCAGGCGCCGAGCCACCGCCACCGCCCCCGGGGTCCCCGTGACCGCCAGGTACGACCCCGGGATCCGCTCCGCTCCCGTGACGGGGTTCGCGATGGCCTGCAGCGGATGGAAGGACCCCACCTCGTAGCCGCGGGCGTAGAGAGGTGCCATGACGTCGTTGGCCAGCGCCCCGGAGAGGTGGAAGGCGGCACACCCGGGCGGGGGCTCACCCTGTCCCGCCAGCGCGTGCGCCATCTCCGGCACGACGTCGTCGGGGACCGCCAGGAAGACCGCACCGGTGTTCCCCGCCGGCCGGGCGAGGCCGAACACGTACTCGGCCAGCCCCTGGATGAAGAGTGGATGCGACGGCGGCTCCGGTCGACGCCCGCACACGGTCAGCGACTCCACGGCTTCGGTGTGCACCAGAGCGTATCCCAGGGCGGTACCCGCCCGCCCGGGCCCGACGATGAGAACGTGCTCCAGCGCGCTCAAGCGACCTCCCGCACCTCGACCTGTGCGCGGGAGCGGAGCCGGCCCACCATCGCCCAGGGGACGCGGGCGACCACCAGGACGCTCCCGTTCTCGTCCGCCCGCCGGATCACCTCACCCTCCCGATAGAGCGCCGCCAGCAGCTCGCCGTCCGCGGCGGGAAGGCGCACCTCCACGTGGGCCAACCTCGCGCGGGTCCGAGCCCGCAGCGTATCCCGCAGTGCCTCGAGACTCCCGGCGTCCAGGGCCGAAACGAAGACCGCCGGTCTGGGCTCCAGTGCCCGAACGCGCCCCCGCAGGGCCTCCTCCTCCGCGTGGGTCAGACGATCGATCTTGTTGAAGACCAGCAGGCGCTCCGTGTCACGCAGGCTCAACTCCTCCAGAACCTCCCCGACGACCTGGCGCTGCTCCTCCCAATCGGGATGCGAGGCGTCGATGACGTGGAGGAGCACGTCCGCCTCCCTGGCCTCCTCGAGGGTGGAGCGGAACGACGCCACCAGATGGTGGGGGAGCTTGCGGATGAAGCCCACGGTGTCCGTGATCAGCGCTTCGTAGCCCGAGCCCAGATCCACCGACCGCGTGGCGGAGTCCAGCGTGGCGAAGAGCCGATCCTCCACGAAGAGGTTCGCACCGGAGAGCGCCCGCAGCAGCGATGACTTGCCGGCGTTGGTATACCCTACGAGGGCCGCCCGGAACTGTCCCTGCCGTGAGCGGCGCTGGATCTCACGCGCCTTGGCGACCTGACGCAGCTTCTCCTTCAGATCCGAGATGCGCGCGCCGATGAGCCGGCGGTCGGTCTCCAGCTGAGTCTCGCCCGGCCCCCTGAGCCCGATGCCGCCGCGGATGCGCGACAGGTGGCGCCACATACGCCGCAACCGGGGAAGCAGGTACTCGAGCTGGGCCAGCTCCACCTGCATGCGTGCCTCTCGGGAGCGTGCCCGGGTCGCGAAGATGTCCAGAATCAGCTCCGAGCGGTCCATGACCCGGACGTTCAGGAGCTCCTCCAGGTTCTTGCCCTGGGCCGGGCTCAGTTCCTCGTCGAAGATGACCAGGTCCGCGCGGCGCTCGCCCACCATGGCCCGGAGCTCCTCGGCCTTTCCCTCCCCGACGTAGAATCTCGGGTTTGGGCGGTCCAGCCTCTGGCGCAGCGCACCCACGACCCGCGCTCCCGCCGTGTCCGTGAGGCGCCCCAGCTCCTGTAGGTGCTCATCCGCCAGGCGAGGCTCCAGGTCGCGCTCGGGGGCACCCACCAGGACCACCCTGTCCTCCGGCGTCCTGATCTCGATGAGCTGTGTGGGAATCCTGCACCTCCGTGAAGTCACGGCACCCGCTCCGGCCGCGGCGCCGTCAGGGACGAAACGGGCCCCGCTGGTCGAAGGGAAGCCCCTTCGCGTCCAGAGGGGCCTGGAACCGAAGCTCCCCGGTGAAACGATACTCAAGCTCCCCCTGCCGATGAAGGCGCGCCGCGGCGACTCCCGCCCCTCCCGGGTGGTCGAAGGGAACGTTCAGCCTCGGAACGTGCCCCCCCCACGCCCGACTTCGCTTCTCGGCCTTGTCGCCCCTCATGGCTCTTCCTCCCCGCGGTCCTCCTCTCCTTCCGATGCGTTCCTGTCACGCGCCTCCGCTTCCCTTCTCCGCTCCGCCCACCATGCCAGGCGGGCGGCCACCGTCTTCTCGTGGCCGAAGCGGCCCGGCCTGTACAGCGTGCGCCCGAGCAGGCTTTCTGGAAGGTAGGTCTGCGCGGCGACCCCGTCCCTCTCCAGGGGATCGTACCGGTACCCCTTTGCATACCCCAGATCGCGCATGAGGGACGTGGGCGCGTTGCGGATGTGGAGCGGCACCGCTTCTCCGGGGGTCTCCCGGGCCAGCGCCACCGCCGCCGACCACGCTTGGTAGGCCCGGTTGGACTTGGGCGCCGTAGCCAGGTAGAGGGTCGCCTCCGCCAACGCGAGCTCGCCTTCGGGGGATCCCAGGAAGTGGAACGCGTCGCGTGCCGCCACGGCCACCGTCAGTGCCTGGGGATCCGCGAGGCCGATGTCCTCCGAGGCCATGCGCACCAGCCGTCGAGCCACGAACAGAGGGTCCTCCCCCCCCTCGATCATGCGGGCCAGCCAGTACAGCGCGCCGTCGGGGTCGCTCCCCCGCACCGCCTTGTGCAGGGCGGAGATGAGGTTGTAGTGCTCCTCCCCGCCCTTGTCGTAGGTGGCGAAGCGGTACTGGAGCGCCTCGCGGGCGGCGTCGACGTCGACCTGCCCGCCCGCTCCGACGAGGGCGCCCGCCGCCTCGAGGGCTCCGAGGGCGCGCCGTGCGTCGCCGTCGGCGGCCTCCGCGAGAAAGACGAGAGCCTCGTCGTCCGCGTGCATCCCGAGATCCCCCAGACCGCGCTCCACCGACGTCAGCGCCTCCCGCAGAATGGACTCCAGGTCCTCCCGCGAGAGAGGGTTCAGCACCGAGACCGGCGCCCTGGAGAGCAGGGGCCGTACCACCTCGAAGGAGGGGTTCTCGGTGGTGGCGCCGATGAGGATGATGGTGCCCGCCTCCACATGGGGCAGGAAGGCGTCCTGCTGCGCCTTGTTGAAGCGGTGGATCTCGTCGACGAAGAGGATCGTGCGCCGTCCGGTGGCGCGCAGCCGCTCCGCTGCTTCGCGCACGACCTCGCGGACGCGCCCGATGCCGTCGGTCACCGCGCTGAAGGACACGAACGAGGCGTCCGTCTCCCGAGCGATGAGGCGGGCGAGGGTCGTCTTGCCGCTCCCCGGAGGGCCCCAGAGGATCATGCTCCCCGGCAGTCCGGCGTCGAGCATGGCCCGCACCGCCTTCCCCGGGCCCAGAAGGTGCTCCTGGCCCCGGAACTCCTCCAGGGAGCGGGGGCGCATGCGGGCCGCCAGCGGCGCTCCGCGGTCCGGCGCGTCCTGGGCCGGCCGCGCCGCGGACGCCTCGGGCGGTGCGGGGGCCGCGGCCTCGTCGCCGAAGAGGTCCGGGTCACTCATCGCCGGCGGCCTCGCCCTCGCGCTCCCCCACCATGGTCAGGACCTCGGCCTCCAATCGATCCCTCCGGTTCAGCCCGGGATCGTCCAAGACCCGCTCCAAGAGGCCCTGCAGAACCCGCCCGAAGAGCGGACCGGGCCGGAGCCCCATGCGCATGAGATCCCGACCGTCCAGCGCCAGGTCGCTCAGCGTGAGCGGTGGCGCCGTGGCCAGGATGTCCCGCGTCCGGCGCCACGCGGCCACCACCGCCGACGCAGGAGGAATCCCGGGCATGCCCGCCCCCGCCCGGGCGCGGGCGAGCTCCAGTCGCGCCACCGCCGCCAACCGCTCCACCCCCACCCCGCTCAGCCAGCGCCGCACGTCCGCCTCGGAGGCTTCGGTCCCCGGAAGGGGCGGCGCCCCGGCCCTGCGGGCGATCTCGTCCGCCTGCGCGTTGGAGAGCTTCAGGCGCACCACGAGCTGCGCCACCGAGGGTGCGTCCAGCCCCCTCACCAGCGCGGCCAGACGGAGCAGCGGGCGGCCCCGGGGAAGCCGATTCACAGAACGCAGGGTAAGCGCCCATACGTCCTTCCGCTCCTCAGCCAGACCGGCCAGCTCGGGATAGAGGACGTCGAGGACGTGGGCCGTCGTGTAGAGGGCCAGGGCCCGCGACGGATGGGGATCCGCGTCCAGGATCTTCACGAGCTCCTCACGGATGCGCTCCGCCGAGAGGGCGGAGAGGCTCGGTGCCGCGGCCGTCATCGCTCGCCAGGTGGCGTCCTCTATCTCCAGGCCGAAGCGGCCGGCGAAACGGCAGGCGCGCAGCACGCGCAGAAAGTCCTCGCCGAAGCGCCGGTCGGGATCGCCCACGCATCTGAGCCGTCGCGATTCGAGGTCCGCCACTCCCCCGTAGGGGTCGAGCCACACCTTCCGGAGAGGATGCCAGGCGATGGCGTTGACCGTGAAGTCCCGCCGGGCCAGGTCGTCCTCGATGCGATCGGCGAACGCCACCACCGCGTGACGCCCGTCGGTCTCGACGTCCCGACGGAACGTCGTCACCTCGAACATCGCGCCTCCGGCGGCCACCACACCCACCGTGCCGTGCTCGACCCCCAGGGGCACGGTACGCCGAAAGAGCCGACGCACTTCGTCGGGCCGCGCTCGGGTGGTGATGTCCCAGTCGCCGGAGGGAAGGCCCAGGAGCACGTCGCGCACCGCCCCACCCACGGCCCACGTCTCGTAGCCCGCGTCCTCCAGGGTGCGCGCGATCCAGCGCACCGCCGGCGGGGCCGACGGCCCGGGGTGCGGCCCCCCACCAGAACCGCGCCCCCGTTCACGTTCAGGATCTCACCCGTCACGTGACGGCCAAGCGCGGAGCACAGGAAGACGATGGGCCCGGCCACGTCCTCCGGGCTGGCCAACCGGCCGAGGGGGATACCCGCTTCGACCTTCGCCCGCGCGCCGTCCCGGAGCGCGGGCTCCGCCATCTCCGTCTCCACCCACCCCGGGGCGACGCAGTTCACCGTGATCCCCCGCGGTGCCAACTCGACACAGAATCCCTTCACAAGGGAGATGACGGCTCCCTTCGTCGCGGCGTAGTCGCCATGATACGCCTCGCCACGCTGGCCCGCGGTGCTGCCTACGAGCACGAGGCGGCCGTCCTCGCGGAGGCGGTGTGCCGCCGCCCGGCACGTATAGAAGATCGAGTGGAGGTTGGTGTCCACCGTCCCGTGCCACTGTTCGTCGGTCATGTCGGCGACGGCGGTGGGTGGCACCGGCCAGATCCCGTGGTTGCCCACGAAGATGTCCAGACCGTCGAACTCGTCGTCGGCTCGCTTCAGGAGGGCGTCGGCGTCCTCACGACGCGAGAGGTCGCCGGCCTGCGCCCACGCGCGCACCCCCAGCGCCGTCAGCTCCGCCACCACGGCGTCGGCGTCCTCCCGCCGTGTCCGATAGCCGATGCCCACGGAGGCGCCCGCCCGCCCCAGCAGCAGGGCCGTGGCCCTGCCCACGCCACGGGAGCCGCCCGTGACCACCGCGTTCTTCCCCGTCAGATCGATGAGCGCGTTCATGGGGTCTCCCGCGTCTTCTCGGATGGGGAGGCGGACCCGGCGGGCATCCATTTGCCCGCCAGCTGCTCCCGGTGGTGGCGCTCCGAGGCGAGGATCTCGCGGAGCACCGCCACCGTGTCCTCGTCTTCGACGTGATGCAGGGCCGCCTCGTACCAGCGCACCTCGTCCTCCTCGCGCACCTTCGCCACCGACTCCCAATCCCTGAGGCTCGGCACCACCAGCGACGAGCTCTCGTCCGTGGGTCGCTCGCCCAGCTCGAGGAGCCGCGCCGTGAGGCGCGACACGTGGTGCTGCTCGTCGGCAAGGAGCCCGTTGAGCCTGTCCGCTGCCGCCTGGTCACTCGCGGCTTCCGCGTCGCCGGCGAGAATCCGATAGAAGAATGCCTGCTCCCTCTCCCGACGCCTGCCGTCGCGAAGCGTCGCCACAAGGTCGCTCACCGTTCCCCCTCCCGGGCACGCGGTGTCCCGTACCCGGCGCTCACGAGCCCTCCGACAGCGCGCTCTCCACGAGATCGCACACGACGTGCTCCACCGCGAGGTGCAACTCCTGAGCCCGGGCGGTGGTGTCGGTGGGGATCACCAGGGCCAGATCCACTCGGTCCTTCAGCTGGCCTCCCCCTTTCGCCAGAAGCGCAACGGTGGCCACGCCCAACTCCCGGGCGGCGTCCGCGGCGCGGAGCAGGTTCTCCGAGCTCCCGCTGGTGGAGTGCAGAACCAGGAGGTCTCCCGGGCGCCCGAGGGCACGGACCTGGCGCTCGAACACCGCCTGGTAACCGTAGTCGTTGCCGCTGGCGGTGAGAACCGACGTGTCCGTGGTCAGCGCCAGGGCCGCCAGCGGACGGCGCTCCCGCGCGAAGCGCACGACGTACTCCGCCGCCAGGTGCTGCGCATCGGCCGCGGAGCCGCCGTTGCCGCAGAACATGATCTTGCCGCCACCGCGCAGCGTTTCGAGGACGCGCTCCACCAGCTCCGCCACGCTGTCGGCGAGGTCACGCCCCACCTCCTCCATCAGCGCGGCCGACACGCCGAGCTGCTCCCGCACCTGGGCCCGAACCTGGTCCCGCTGCGACGCGCTCACGCCGACTCCTGCTTGAGTATCCCCTTGACCTTCGCCCACAGCCCGCGCTTCTGCGGGATCCCGGGCACCGGCAGAGGCTCCTGGTCCAGCAGGATCCGCCCCGGATTCGTGACGCAGAGGCGCGCCAGCGCCTCCTCTCCGTCCAGAGAGCCGATGCGCTCCCAGGCCTCCGCGCGGTAGAGCTTCCTCTCGGGTCGGCCGTGGAAGTCCGACGCCAGGTAGTCCGCCCACCCCCGCCGCAGCAGCTGCCCGGCGAAGGTACGGGCGTCTCCGCCGTAGCGCCCGTCCAGGGATCCGTAGTTGACCTGCAGGTACGCACCGGCCTCGCGCCAGCGACGGGCGATCTCGAGGTCGATTCCCATGTACCGCTCCGGATGCGCCACCACGGGACGGTATCCTTCGCTCCGCACCCGTCGAAGCACCTGCAGGGTCCCCGGCGGCACCCGCAGGTGCGGCCACTCTACGAGGACGAAGCTGGTGCCCGCCAGCCTCAGGCGCGGCTCCGAGAAGTCGACGTCGGGCACATCGAGCATGACCTCGTGGCCGCGCCGGAAGTCGATATGGGGGAGGCGCTCTCCCAAGGCGCGCACGGCCAGCTCGAAGGCCTCGTCCACCTCCCCCAGCCGCCTCTCCAATCTCCCCGCGTCGAGAGTGAGGCTGCCGTCCAGATGCGGCGTGGTGATGATCTTGCGGATCCCTTCGCGTGCCATGCGCTCCACGGACGCGAGAACATCCTCCAGACTCCTCGCCCCGTCATCGACGCCCGGAACCAGGTGGTTGTGAATGTCCACCAACGCCGTGGGGTCTTGGTCCATCACCCGCGGCTCGTCCCGGCAGCCTCGAGAATCCGCGCCAGGGTCGCTCCCGGATCCCGCTCCTCCAGGGCCGCCTGGCATGCGTACGTGAGCAGCGCGTCCGCCCGAAGGAGGTGGTACGCGCTCTCACGCACCCGTCCGGGAACGGCGCGGGCGCGGTCCAGCGACGCCAGCCCGCTCCGCGCCAGCGCTTCCCAGAGCGGGAGCTCCGGCGCCTCGTCCACGTCCAGCCACGATCGCATCACCTCGGGCGGTGGAGGCCGCTGATCCGCGAGCCATCGGCGTGCGACGACGCTCACGACGCGCCCTTTCCGGCCAGCCGACGCACGATATCCGCCCCCGCCTGCAACGCCTCCTCGAGGCGGTCCAGGTCCTCGATCCCGGCCTGCGCCATGTGTGGACGTCCCCCGCCCTTGCCGCCCACCATGGCCGCCACCTCGCGCACCACCGCGTCGGCACGCACCCCCCGCGAGATGACGTCGTCGGTCACGAACGCGAACAACGTGTGCTTCCCACCGGGCATGTCCGCCACCACCAGGGCCACGCCGGAGCTTTCCCCCGAGAGGAACGCGTCACCCCACCTGCGGGCGTCCTCCGCACCACGGGAGCGGAGCCTCAGCCCCCTGTACCCTACCTTGGTGCCCCCATTGAGCTCGAGGGTCCGGGCGATCACTTCCCGCTCCCCCGCCCCGCCCCCGGCACGAAGCTCGTCGAGAAGGCCCTCCAGCTCGGCCTTCTCGCCCAGGAGCTGCTCGGCCCGGTGGATGACGTTGTCCGGCTGGGTCCTGAGAACGTGCGCCGCCTCCTCCAGGCGGGCCTCCCGCTCCTTCAGGTAGGCGAACCCCCCCGGCCCGGTGAACGCCTCGATACGGCGCACCCCGGCGGCGACGCCGCTCTCGCTGACGATGCAGAAGAGGCCGATCTCGCCCGTATGGTGCACATGCGTCCCGCCGCAGAGCTCCATGCTCACACCGGGGACGTGCACGACCCTGACCTCGTCTCCGTACTTCTCGCCGAAGAGCGCCATGGCGCCCGCCTGCACGGCGTCCCGGTAGTGACGTTGGCCGATCTCCACCGGATGGTCCTCCCAGATCCGGCGGTTCACGATGGCCTCCACCTGCGCGCGCTCCTCGGCGCTCAGCGGGGCCATGTGCGCGAAGTCGAAGCGCAGGCGGTCGGGTGCCACCAAGGACCCCCGCTGCACCACGTGCTCACCCAGAACCGAGCGCAGCGCGGCGTGCAGGAGATGGGTCGCGGTGTGGTTGCGCTCGGTGTCGTGGCGCACCTCCCGGGGAACCACCGCCTCGGCCATGAGCGGCGCGGCCGGCGCCTCGGGAAAGTCGCCTTCCACGGTGCCGAACACGGCGACGCTGCCCTCGATCCGGCGCACGTCGTCCACGCGCAGGGTCCAGCCGTACCCCATCACCTGGCCGCCGTCGGAGATCTGCCCGCCGCTCTCGACGTAGAAGGGGCTCTCGCGGAGGATGACACCCAGCGTGGCCCCGTCCCGACGCCACGCGAGCACCTCGGTCTCGACGCGCGTGGTCTCGTACGCCACGAACTCCTGCTCGGCCTCGGAGAGGATCGTCCACCCCTGCAGGCCCTCCGCCCCCTCCACCGTCAGCCCCGCCTCGGCCCGGTCGGCTCGCGAGCGGGCGCGCTGCGCCTCCAGGGCGGCCTCGAAGCCGGCCACGTCCACCTCGTAGCCGCGCTCCTCGGCCATGAGCTCCACGAGGTCCACCGGGAAGCCGAAAGTATCGTAGAGCTTGAAGACCTCGTCTCCCGGAATCACCTGGGAGTCCCCCCCGGACTTCTCCGGAGCCAGCTCGTCGAAGCGGGACATGCCGCCGGCGATGGTGGCCAGGAAGCGCTCCTCCTCCGCCCGGGTGCTCTCCCGGAGGTGCTCACGGCGCTGCACCAGCTCGGGATACGCGTCCCCCATGGTCTCCACCACCGCCTCCACCACCCGCACCAGCGTCGGCTCCCTCCGCCCCAGGAGCCACGCGTGGCGCACGCCCCGACGGAGGATGCGCCTGAGCACGTAGCCCCGCCCCTCGTTGGACGGAAACACCCCGTCGGCGAGGAGGAAGGCGACGGCCCGGGCGTGGTCCGCCAGGACGTGATAGCTCACGCTCGATTCCGTGTCGGGGGCGTAGGGTCGCCCCACGACGTCCCCCACCCGCTCGAGGAGTGAGCGGAACAGGTCCGTGTGGAAGACCGACTCGACTCCCTGGATCACGGAGGTGACGCGCTCCAGGCCCGCTCCGGTGTCCACGCACGGCGCCGGCAGGGGGTGGAGCTCGCCGTCCTGATCCCGATCGTACTGCATGAAGACCAGGTTCCACAGCTCGACGATCTCGTCCCGGTTCCCGGCGGCCTCGAACTCCTCCGTGGTCTGCGTCTCGGGAGGATGCGCCCTCAGGTCGTAGTGGAGCTCCGAGCAGGGACCGCATGGGCCCGTGTCCGCCATCTGCCAGAAGTTGTCCTTGTCCCCGAGGTGGAAGACCCGCTCGGGCGCCAGGCCCACCTCCTCCGACCACAGGCGCGCGGCCTCGTCGTCTGAGTGGTGCACCGTGGCGTAGAAGCGCGCGGGATCCAGCCCCAGCTCCACGGTGAGGAGCTCCCAGGCATAGCGGATCGCGTCCCTCTTGAAGTAGTCGCCGAAGGAGAAGTTGCCGAGCATCTCGAAGAACGTCAGGTGGCGCGCGGTGTGGCCCACCTCCTCGAGGTCGTTGTGCTTGCCCCCGGCACGCACGCACTTCTGCGACGTCGCGGCCCGTCGATAGGCCACGTTCTCCTGTCCCAGGAACACCCGCTTGAACTGGACCATCCCCGCGTTGGTGAACAACAGGGTGGGGTCGTCGGACGGCACGAGCGAAGAGCTGGGCCGGATCTCGTGACCCCGGTCCTTGAAGTAGTCGAGGAACTTCTGTCGGATCTCGGCGGCCTTGATCATGCGTGTGAGCTGGGCGTGGGACGTCCCCGGCAGACGTCGGCGGATGGGCGCGAACCGGAACCCGTAAGGTAACCGGACCGGCTGACGCCGCTCAACGTGGCCGCCGAGACCGCGACCCGCTCACTCTTCGTCGGCGACCTCGGGCTCCGAATCGTCGTCGCCGGCGGCCGCGCCCCCCTGGATCCCCAGGGCCTCCTTGACCCGCGTCTCGATCTCCTGGGCGATGTCCGTGTTCTCCTGCAGGAACTGCCGGGCGTTCTCCTTCCCCTGGCCGAGACGCAGATCACCATAGGAGAACCAGGAGCCGGACTTGTCCACGACGTTCTGCTCCACGCCCAGGTCGATGAGGAGACCCGTGTGGCTGATGCCCTCGTTGTACTGGATGTCGAACTCGGCCTGACGGAAGGGCGGCGCGCACTTGTTCTTCACGACCTTCACGCGCGTGCGGTTCCCCACCACCTCCTGCCCGTCCTTGATGGCACCGATGCGGCGGATGTCCAGGCGGACCGAGGCGTAGAACTTGAGCGCCCTCCCTCCGGACGTGGTCTCGGGGTTGCCGAACATCACCCCCACCTTCTCGCGGATCTGGTTGGTGAAGATCACCGCCGTGTTGGAGCGGTTCACGGCACCGGCCAGCTTGCGCAGCGCCTGGCTCATGAGGCGGGCCTGGAGCCCCACGTGCGTGTCGCCCATCTCGCCCTCGATCTCCGCCCGCGGCACCAGCGCCGCCACGGAGTCGATGACCACCACGTCCACGGCGTTGCTGCGGATGAGGACCTCGGCGATCTCCAGCGCCTGCTCCCCGGTGTCGGGCTGTGAAACCAGCAGATTGTCCACGTCCACACCGAGCTTCCGGGCATACGACACGTCCACGGCGTGCTCGGCGTCGATGAAGGCGGCGATGCCCCCTGCCCTCTGCGCGTTGGCGATGACGTGCAGACAGATCGTCGTCTTCCCGGAGGACTCTGGACCGTAGACCTCGCTGATCCGGCCCCGCGGGATGCCGCCGATGCCGATGGCCGCGTCGAGGTTCAGCGCTCCCGTGGGGATCGCGTCGATGCGGATCTTGGCTCCCTCGGCCATGCGCATGATCGCGCCCTTGCCGTAGGAGCGCTCGATCTGCGTGATGGCCGTCCCGAGTGCTTTCTGCTTCTGCTCGCTCTGCTTCTGGTCGCTGAGTTCCGCCGTCGCCATCTCACGCCTCTCGTTGTGGGCCGGTCCTCCGTGCATGAGGGCCGGGTCCCAAAGTACCCAACCCGAAGAGAAAGCGAAAGTCCCTTCGCGCTCCCCGGCGCTCGACCCCAACGTAGGTCGCGGCCGGGGCCACGGGAATGACCTGGTGGGACCGCCGGTACCACCGAGACGCTTGCACGCGCGGTGTCGGGCGGACGAAGTTGTTCCCGTCCTTGTCCGGGCTCGATACGATGGAGTGCGCTCGAGATGGAATCGCCACAGCAGCGGCTCAAGTTCGTGGAGGTCGTCCACCGCGCGGCTCAGGACGGCCGGTGCTGGATCGGCGTGCGCCTGGAGTGGCGTGGTCGCACCCTCCAGGCGTCGGTGGAGGGCCTGGAGACGGAATACGGACGCGTGCGCGCGGCTGCCGCCGCGGCCCTGAAGGCATGCCTGGAGGGCACCGGCGGGGGCGTCCACTTCGACCTCGTCGGCGTGAAGGCGTTCCGGGCCTTCGACGGATGGGTGGTGGTGGTGCGGATCAACGGGGAAGCGGAGGGGCGAAGCTACCGCCTCCTGGGGTCCGCGTCCTGCGAGAGCGACGAGGCGCTCACGAAGGCCTCCGTCCTGTCCGTCCTCGACGCGACGAACCGGGTCCTCACGCGCTTCATGGAGACGCAGTGAGACGCAGTAGGCGAGGGGCCGCCGGGCCGCCTCCGCTCCCTCCCGGACGTCAGGCGGGTCCCTCTCGGCGCGTACGGCCTGGAGGAACGAGCCGGTAGAGCCGCCAGAACCCGGGACGGACCGGCACGTAGAGCGTCTCGAACGGGGCCGAGGCGCCATGCGTGACGAAGAGCGGCACGCCCGCGTTCTCGCCCACGGGCACGATCCGCGTGCAGTCCGGGCGCACCTCGTCGTCCGTCTTCAGGTACGACCGGTTCTGGAACGCGATGGGGGCGGCGCTTCGGTACCACCTCGCGGTCCCCGCGTACGTGCCCGCGAAGGCGAAGCCGGGGCGCAGCGCGTCGATGGCGGTGCGGCCGGGGCCCACCAGGGTGTCGCCTCGTGCGTTCACCCAGACCCGGACGTTCTCGCCGGTGGCCAGGCAGACCGAAGCCGGCGTCCCCATGGGGAGCGGACGCTCCACCACGCGGGTCACCAGGACCGTGTCCGGCGGCGGCGCCGGAAGCTGAAGCGTGTCGCCGGGGACCCCGCGGGGCTTCATCAGGTGTGGCTTGCACAGGAAGCTCCCGCCGCCGGGGCAGACGGCCACCGAGCCCAGCAGGCCGAGCTTCGGCGTGCGGTACTCGCTGTCGTATCCGCCGGCGGGCTTCCCGTAGTTGGCCGCCAGAACCTGGGCTCCGATGCGGACTCCGTGGATGTCGTACTGCGCGCCCAGGTTGACGTCGAAGCCGTTGTACTCGCCCATGAGGGTGAGGATGGAGCTTCCCCCGGCCTGGAAGTGGACGGCGGAGCCGAAGAACCAGCCGTCGGAGCTCGTGTACGCGTAGAACGGCAGGTCATGGCCGTCCTTGAACATCCCCGTGCCGTAGCCGATGGCCAGGGTGAAGTCGTGCCTGGGCAGGAAGCCGCCGTCGGCACCGTGGATGTGCGCGGAGGCCACCCCGTACACGCTGGTCTGGGTGTTGACCTCGTTCTTGCCCGGGTACTCGGTGTACAGCCGCGGGTCGGGAAAGCCGAGACGGCCGGGCTCGTACTGGATGCCGTCGCCGAAGGTCGGCGCCGTCACGTAGCGGGCACCCACCGCCAGGCCGATGCCCTGACTCCTCGGACGCACGATCTGGAGGCGTCCGAAGACCCCCCACATGTTGCCGCCCCGGGAGCCGCTGTTCAGCGACTGGATGGTGGTACCCACCTCCGCCCGGTTGAACAAGCCCAGGGCCACCGACGCATCCGAATAGCGCTTCTTGACGCCGGGTCCATATCCCGAGGGGTTGCCGTCGGCGTCGATCCGCGCGGTCCTTCCGAGGTTCACGAAGAAGCCGGAGTAGGTCGCCGTCATCTCCATGCTGGGCAGGACGCTCGCCACCGGGATGTCCATCAAACCGGAGCCGTACCGGAGGGTGCTGGGCATGGTGGTGGTCTGGGCCCGGAGCCCCGGAGCGACCGACAGGACCCCCAGCGCCGCGAGCGCCGGCCCCCACGACCGCGCGCTCGGGCACCGTCCCGTCTTCATCGCGTGGGTACCTCCTGCTCGTCGAGCCGGGCCGAGCCGCCGGGGCAGGCGGCCGGGATTCGCGGCGTGCGCCGCGGCCTGGCCGGCCAATCTAGGCAGGCCCCGGAGCTGGTGCCACGACCGGGGGACACGGCCGGACGGTCGCGTCAGTCCTCCAGGTGCTTCTCCAGGCGGGCCAGCCTCCGGGCAACGCTCACCACCCACCCGAACACCAGGATCCAGGCCAGCGCATACGCCAGAAACACGAAATGGTAGGGACGCAGGGTCTCGGCCCCGAGGTCGGTGCCGGGGAGAGCCTGCGCCGCGGCGGGGAGCGCCAGCGCCGCGGACAGCAGCACGAGGAGGGTGAGGCGGGAGAAGAATCTGAGAGCGCGATGCATGGAAGCCTCTCGGAAGAGATCGTCAGGTCTGGGCGGCGCGGGCGCGGGTGGCGGCGGTGCGGCTCGCTATCTCCAGGGCGAAGCGGAGCGCGAACAGGCCGAGGAACAGGAGGATGAATGAGAACATGCCCACCATGAACGTGGTCAGCATCTGCGGCGCGAGGGTCGGGCTCCCGGGCTTCATCACCACGGGTCCGGGGTGGAGGGAGCGGAACCAGAGGACGCTCATGTGGATGAGGGGGATGTCCAGGGCCCCCACGATCCCCACCACGGCCGCGAATCGCTTGCCCCGCTCCGGGTTCTGGGTGGACGCCCGCACCAGGAAGTATCCCAGGTAGATGAACCAGAGGAGGAGCGTGAGGGTGAGGCGGGGATCCCAGGTCCAGTAGGTGCCCCACGCGATCTTGCCCCACAGGGGTCCCGTGAGGAGAACCACCGTGGTGAAGACCATCCCCCCTTCCGCGGCGGCCACCCCGGCCTGGTCCAGCTTGTCGTCCCCGAGCCAGAGATAGAGGACGCTGGTAAGGGCCAGGATCCCGAAGGCGACGTACAGCCCCACGATGGCCGCGGGCACGTGCACGTAGAAGATCATCTGGATGATCCCCTGGGTCGCCTCGGTGGGCACCCAGAAGAAGACCAGGGCTTGCAGCACCAGGATCCCCAGGATCCCCAAGGAGGCCAGGATGAGACCCCAGCGCCTCAGCTTGCTAATCGACATCGGGCAGCTACTCCTCCACGACGTAGCGGAACAGGAAGGCGCCCGCGCCCACGCCCAGCGTGGCGAAGGCTCCGAGCATCCTGAGATTTCCCGCGATCTCCGAGACGGGACGGCCGGCCAGCAGCCGCGACGTGGCGCTCACCCCATAGATGATCATGGGGACGAGGAGCGGGAAGATGAGAATGGGCAGGAGCGTCTCTCCCATGTGGGTCCCGGACGAGACGGCACTGAACAGCGTACCCAGGGCCACGAAGCCCAGCGCCCCCAACGCCAGCGTGAGGGCGAGCACGCCCGGGCTCCCCCCGAGCTCGAGGCTGAAGAAGAGCATGAACACGGCCACCACCAGCAGCGCGACGAAGTACAGCAGCACGAAGTTCGCCAGCGTCTTGCCCAGGAAGACCGCGTCCTTGGGGGCGGGGCTGGTGAGCACGCCCTGGAAGGCGCCGTCCTGTGCCTCCAGTTGGAACGTGCGCCCGATCCCCAGGAGACCGCCGAAGACGATGGTCATCCAGACGAGCCCCGCGGCCACGTCCTGGGGACGCACGATGGTGCGGTCCAGCGAGTAGTTGAAGAGGACGCCGGCCAGCACGGCGAAGGCCAGCATCGCCACGATGCGCTCGCGGGTGCGGAGCTCCAGGAGCAGGTCCTTCCACACGATGGCGTAGATCTGCCGCAGGTAGCTCATCCCATTCCGTCCTCCACCACCTTGTGGTAGAAGCGCTCGAACCCGTCGGCGTCCACACCCTCCCGTGCCCCTTCCCAGGCGAAGCGTCCGCGCACCTGGATGGCCACACGTGTCGCCAGCTCGAGGCCCTGCGTGAGGTTGTGCGTTACCATCACCACCGTGCGCCGGCCGTCCTGGACGGAGGACAGCACGTTGCGCAGGACCGTCGCCGCGTAGGGGTCGAGACCCGTATAGGGCTCGTCGAGGAGCACCACGTCCGGGTCGTGGAGGAGCGCACGGGCCAGGGCGAGCCTCTGGCGCATCCCGTGGGAGAGCTGTCGGGAGAGGAAGTCCGCACGGTCCGTGAGGCCCACCTGCTCCAGGCGCTCCGTGACGAGACGGTCCAGGTCCGGAAGGGCGAACAGCTTCCCGAAGAAGCGGAGGTTCTCCCGTGCGGTGAGGTGCCCGTAGAGGAACCCCTGGTGGGAGAGCACGCCGATGCGGTTGCGCCAGGTAGTCTCGCCGAAGTCCAGGCGCTGGCCGCCGATGACCACCTCTCCCCGTGTCGGCTTGAGGCGCCCCCCCAGGAGGCTGAGGAGCGAGGTCTTGCCCGCTCCGTTGGGGCCGAACACCGTGAGGAAGTCGCCGGGCGCCAGGTCCAGATCGACGCCGTTGACGGCCACCACCGGGCCGTATTCGCGGACCAGCCCCCGGGCCGAGAGGACCGGTGCCACCCGGCGCGGAGCCTCCGCCGGCGTCGGGACGGTCACGGTGTCCACGGCTCCGGGATCCGGTACGGCCTCGGCGAGCACGAGCGTCTCAGCCCGCGACCCCGGCCTGCAGGGAGTGGCCGCACGCGGAGCAGAACCGGCTGCCGGTCACGTTGACGTATCCGCAGTCGGGACATGGCACGCTCCCCTCGTGCAATCCCAGGCGGATGGCGCGGATCTCGGCCTCCACGTCTTCGGAACCCACGCTCCCCACCTGGGAGCGCGCGTTCTCGTCGGCCTCCAGGGCCGCCAGCGCCTCGGCGGTGAGCTCGCCCTTGAGCGACCGGTAGTCGTTCTCGTCGAGCTTCCCCGCCAGGAAGTCGTACTCGACATCCCGCAGCGCCAGAAGGGCGACGCGCTTGCGCGCCTCCGTCTCGGTGAGCTCGTCGTCGGCGCGCTCGAGGGAAGCATGGATCCCCTTCGCCACCGGCTGGATGATGAAGATCACCACGGCCGCGGCCACCATGGCGGCCCCCAGGAAGAGGGTCATGCTATGTCGCCCCCACCGCGATGGCCGCCGGTTCTTCCGGAGCTTCGTCCTCGAGGTCCCGGCGTCGATCGGCGCTGGGCCACAGCGCGATGACGCTGCCGACCACGAGCACCAGGCCGCCCCACCAGATCCAGATCACCAGGGGTTTGACCAGCACCTGGAGATTGATCCCCTGGGCGTTGGGGTCGTTGTTCAGCGCGCCGCTCGGGTTGTCAAGCGCCGAGAGGATGAGATACAGGTCCTCCTCCGGCGTGGTGTGGATCCCCACCTCGGTCATGATCTGATCGGCGGTGACGTACTTCCGCTTCTCCGTGGTCATGTTGGGCAGAGCCTTGTTGCCCTCACGCACGGAGAACAGGGCGATGGCCTGCCAATCGAGGTTGCGCTGCCCCCGCCCGATGGACGACGACAGGCCCTCGTACGTCAGGTGATACGTGTGCCCCCAGGGGGAGGCCACGTTCATGGTGTCGCCGGGCATGAGGTGCTTGCGCACGTCCTGATTGTACGACGCGCCCGCCAGGCCGGCGAAGGTGAGCACGATGCCCACGTGCACGATGTATCCGCCCCACCGTCTGCGGTTGCGTGTCACCAGATGGTAGAAGGCGATGGGCAGCGGCTCCTTCTCGATGCGTGCCCGGGCGCGGGTCCCCTTCCAGAACTCCACGCCGGTGATGATGAGCACGAAGAGGCCGATGCCCCACGTGGTGAGGGCGACCGCGTGGCGGACGCCCACGACCCAGAGCGTGGCCGAGATGACGAAGGTGGCCACCAGGGGCACGAGGAAGTTCTTCCTCAGGTTGCGCTTGCTCGCCCGCCTCCACCCGATGACCGGCCCGATTCCCGCCAGGGCCAGGAGCGCCAACCCGATGGGGATGTTGACCTTGTTGAAGAAGGGCGGACCCACGCTGATCTTCTGGCCGGTGACGCCCTCGGCGATGAGTGGGAAGATCGTTCCCCAGAGCACCGCGAACGCCGCGCCCACGAGGATCAGGTTGTTGAAGAGGAACGCGGACTCGCGGGACAGGAACGATTCGATGCGGTTCTCGCTCTGCAGCTTGGGCAGGCGGTAGAGGATGAGGACCACGACGCCCGCCGTCACCGTTCCCAGGAAGGCCAGGAATATGTATGCGATGCGGAGCTGCTCGGCGAAGGCGTGGACCGACTGGATGAGCCCCGATCGTGTCAGGAAGGTGGCGAAGATCGTGAGCAGGAACGTCATCGACACCAGAGACATGTTCCACACCTTCAGCATGCCTCGTTTTTCCTGGATCTGGATGGAGTGCAGGAACGCGGTGGCGGTGAGCCACGGCAAGAGGGACGCGTTCTCCACGGGGTCCCAGAACCAGTAGCCGCCCCACCCCAGCTCCTCGTAGGCCCAGCGCATCCCCAGCAGGATCCCCACCGACAAGAAGAACCACGAGAGCAGGACCCACCTTCGCGTCAGCACGATCCACCGCGAGTCCAGGCGGCCGTTCAGGAGCGCGGCCATGGCGAAGGCGAACGGGATGGTGAACGCCGTGAAGCCCAGATACAGCGTGGGCGGGTGGATCGTCATCCAGTAGTTCTGGAGCTGGGGGTTGAGCCCCTGCCCGTCCGCAGGCAGGAAGGCCAGCTTCTGGAAGGGGTTCACCTTCGCGAACAGCAGGACCACCAGGAAGAAGGTGAAGATCCCCTGGAGCACACCCGCCACGTAGGGCATGAACTCCCGGTTCTTGTTCCTGTTCTGGAAGACGGTGATGCTGGCGAAGATGGACAGGAGCAACGCCCAGAAGAGCAGCGATCCCCGCTGTCCGGCCCAGAGCCCCGCGAACTTGTAGAAGGTCTCCAGGTCGCGGTTCGAGTAGCTGGCGACGTACCAGTACTGGTATTTGTCGCCGAGGAACGCCGCGATGATCCCTATGGACGCCAGCGACAGCAGGAACGTGACCGCGTAGATGCTCCTCTCGGCGGAGAGGACGAGGTCACCCCGTTGTGTCTTGCCTCCGAAGAAGCCGAGGAACATCCCCCAGATCGCGACGGGCAACGCGATCCAGAGGGCGAATTCCCCCAGGACCGTCACGACTTCACGTCCTTCCTCAGGTCCTGCTGGGATGCTTCGTAGCGGCTCCCGCACTTGGTGAGCAGCGAGGTTGCCTGGAAGACGCCGTTGCCGTCGAGCCTCCCCTCGAGCACCACCTCCGACTGATCGGTGAACGTGTCGGGAAGCGTGCCGTGGTACTCGACCTGGAAGCCCACCGCCGGGTCGCTCAGGTCATGCACCTTGAAACGGTACACGAGCTGGTCGGGAACCCGTTCGACGGTCCCCGCCACCACCTTGCCGCTCACCTTGACGCCTACGTTACGGAAGCTCGGATCGGCCTTGACCCGCGCCAACAGCTCCGTGGGGGTGAGGTAGTACACCATCGTGTTGCTCACCCCGGTCCATATCAGGTAGGAGACGACGGCGGCCACACCCACCAGCCCCACCATGAACCGCCCAGGCTTTCTCATCGGACTCACCTCTCGCTCGTCCGCGATCCGGACGAATCCGGACCCCGGAGTGGGCAGAACTCTCGGGCACCTGGGTCCTTCACCCCGTCATGGGCGAAGTTCCAGATGGGATCGAGGCTTCCCAGAGACCGCCGATCCGCCAGGAATTTAGACTTCTTATCGCCAAGAGGACCAGTCGGGAAAACCCCTTATGAATGCCTCCGGGACTGACCCGACCCGGCCGAGGGCTTTTCCCCACGCCTCTCCCGGACGCGGGCCAGGGCCCAATCGGCCGCTGCCGCGGGCGTTTCCAGGGCCGGGAGCCCCAGATCCCCAGCGGGTGGCGTGCCCAGGGTTCCCACGGCCAGCCCCGCCTTCCGCGCCAGGGCGATCTCCGAGAGGGTACCCCAGGCGCCACCCACCGATACCACCGCCTCGGCAGCGCGCACCACAAGAGCGTTGCGCGCATCCCCCATCCCGGTGGGAATGGGCAGCACGACCCAGGCGTTCGCCTCGCCGGCGTCCTCGCCCCTCAGGATCCCCACGGTCAGGCCGCCGGCCTCGGCTGCGCCCCGAGCCGCCGCCTCCATGACCCCGCCGTGGCCGCCGCACACCACCACCGCCCCCACCCGGGCCAGGGCCGATCCCAGCTCGCGAGCGACGCGTCGCTCCTCCTCGGAAGCGTCGGCGCCACCCACCACGGCGATCCTGGGTGGAGGCGTCGGTGGGCGGCCCGCCGCTCCGTCCGCGGCCCCAATCATGTCCGTGGCGCCTCGCGGGCCCAGGCCACGGCGGCACGCACGGCGCGGCTCCACTCCCCCAGGAGGGCTCGGCGACGCGGAGCCTCCATGGCCGGACGGAACCGCTGGGGCGCCGCCTGGGCCTCCAGGAACGCCTCGGCATCCGACCAGACGCCCAGGGCGATCCCCGCGAGGCCCGCCGCCCCCAGCGCCGTGGTCTCCACCATGGCCGGGCGTCGCACGGGAAGGTCCAGGATGTCCGCCTGGAACTGCATCAGCCAGTCGTTCATGGCAGCGCCCCCGTCCACCCGCACCTCCGTGGCGGTCACCCTCGAGTCGGCCTCCATGGCCCTCAGCACCTCCTCGGTGGCGTAGGCCATGGACTCCAGGGCCGCCCGCACCAGGTGCGCCCGACCGCTTCCCCGCGTCAGCCCCACCACCGTGCCTCGCGCGTCCGGCTCCCAGTGGGGTGCCCCGAGCCCCACGAAGGCGGGGACGAAGTACACGCCGTCGGTCCCCTCCACCGAGCGCGCCAGGGCCTCGGAGTCGGCGGCGTGCGCCACGATGCCCAGGCCGTCGCGCAGCCACTGGATGGCCGCCCCGGCGATGAAGACCGAGCCCTCCAGGGCGTAGGCCAGCCCACCCCGGGCGTTGCACGCCGCGGTGGTGAGGAGACCATGCCCCGACGGCACCGGCTCCGCGCCCGTGTTCAGGAGGAGGAACGAGCCCGTGCCGTACGTGTTCTTCGCCGAGCCCGGATTCCAGCACCCCTGCCCGAAGAGCGCCGCCTGCTGGTCCCCGGCGACCCCGGCGATGGGCACCTCCACGCCCAGGTGTGCGCCGGCGGCGATGCCGAAGCCACCGGAGCTCGGACGGACCTCCGGAAGGAGAGCCGCCGGCACGCCCAGGAGGTCCAGGAGCCACGGGTCCCACGCGGCCTCCCTCAGCGCGAAGAACAGGGTGCGGGACGCGTTGGTGGGATCCGTGGCGTGGACGGCTCCGTCGGTGAGCCGGGCGATGAGCCATGCGTCGATGGTCCCAACGGCCAGCTCTCCGGCCTCGGCCCGGGCCCGCAGATCCGGATGTGCATCCAGCGCCCATGCGACTTTCGTGCCCGAGAAGTACGGATCGAAGAGGAGCCCCGTGCGTCGGCGCACCTCGGCCTCGTGCCCCGCCTCCTTCAGTCGACGGCAGAGCTGGGTGGTCCGGCGGTCCTGCCAGACGATGGCCGGGAGCACGGGCTCCAGCGTCTTGCGATCCCACAGCACCACGGTCTCGCGCTGGTTCGTGATGCCCACGCCCTGGATGTCCGCCTCGGCTCCGGCGGCCGTCACCGCCTCGCGCGCCATGCGGCAGGTCACGTCCCAGATCTCCAGGGCGTCGTGCTCGACCCAGCCGGGCCGGGGGAAGTGCTGGGAGAACTCCGAGTAGGAGCGGCCGAGGAGCCTGCCGTCGGCGGCGATGACGAGGCAGGTGGTTCCGGTGGTTCCCTGGTCTATGGAGATGATCGCCGGGCTCGGCATGCCGCTTCTCCTGGTGCTACGGAATCGCCTCGAGCCCGCCGTACGCGTATCGCCAGCCCGCCCGGGCCAGGAGCTCGATGAAGCTCACTACGGGAAAGCCCACGACCGTATAGTAGTCGCCCTCGATTCCCTCGACCAACGCGCCCCCCATGCCCTGGATCCCGTAGGCGCCCGCCTTGTCCATGGGCTCCCCGGTGGCCACGTAGGACCGCGCTTCGCGCTCGTCGAAGTCCCGGAACCGGACCGTCGCCCGGCCGACGGCGCTCACGGTGCCTCGCGCGCCGCACAGGGCGATGCCGCTGAGCACGGTGTGCTCGCGGCCGGCCAGCGACAGCAACATGGCCACCGCCTCCTCGGCGTCGGCGGGCTTCCCCAGCACGACTCCGCCGCGCACGACCACGGTGTCGCCCGCCACCACCAGCGCCTCCGGGCGTCGCCTGGCGACGGTCTCGGCCTTCGTGCGGGCCAGCCGCTCCACGTGGGCCCGGGGATCCTCACCGGGAAGATGGCGCTCGTCCACTTCCGCAGGGGAGATCTCCACCTTCAGGCCCAGGCGCCTGAGCAGCTCCGCGCGCCGGGGCGATGCCGAAGCGAGGACGATTCGGGGAGAGCCCGTCACTCGCGCTCCAGCAACAGGGTCACGGGGCCGTCGTTGGTGAGCTCCACCTGCATCATGGCGCCGAACTCGCCGGTCTCCACCCGGCCGGGCGCGCGCTCGCGCAGCACTCCCACGAAGCGCCGGTACAGGGGCTCCGCCACCTCCGGCGCCGCGGCGCCGACGAAGCTGGGACGTCGCCCCTTGCGCGTGTCTCCGTACAGGGTGAACTGGCTCACCACCAGCAGGTCACCGCCGATCTCCTCGAGAGCCAGGTTCATCTTCCCCTGGGAATCGCCGAAGACGCGAAGGCCGAGCACCTTGTCCGCCATCCACTCGAGCTGGGCATCGCCGTCGCCGTCGCGAAATCCCACCAGCAGCACGTGACCACGGCCGATCTCACCCGTCGTTCTGCCCGCGACGGTAACCCGGGCGCGCGCCACCCGCTGCAGGACGACCCTCACGCTCGCCGCACCCCTCTCCGCCCCCCGGGGCTCACTCGACGGTGACGGACTTGGCCAGATTGCGCGGCTGGTCCACGTCGGCGCCACGAAGCACCGCCATGTGGTAGGCCAGGAGCTGCAGGGGCACCGTGGTGAGCACCGGGAGGAGGCACGGAATCGTCTGCGGCACCCTGATGACGTGATCGACCTTGGACTTCAGCTCGGTGTCGCCGTCGCTCACCACCGCGATGATGCGCCCACCCCGCGCGTTCACCTCCTCGATGTTCGACAGGACCTTCTGGTACACCTGGTCGCGGGGCGCGAGGAACACCACCGGCATGTCGTCGTCGATGAGCGCGATGGGGCCGTGCTTCATCTCGGCCGCCGGATATCCCTCGGCGTGGATGTAGCTCACCTCCTTGAGCTTGAGGGCGCCCTCCAGGGCAACCGGGAACTGATAGCCCCGTCCCAGATACAGGAAGTTCCCGCAGTCGGCGTACTCCTCGGCCAGGGCCCGCACCTGGTCGTTCAGCCCCAGCACCTCCTCGACCTGGTCGGGGAGGCGGCGGAGAGCCTCGACCATCTCCTTGCCCTGCACCACCGAGAGGTGCCGGCGGCGTCCCATGTGCAGCGTGAAGAGGGCCAGCGCCACCATCTGGCTGGTGAACGCCTTGGTGGACGCCACCCCGATCTCCGGGCCCGCGTGCAGGTAGACGCCGAAGTCCGTGTCGCGGGCGATGGCCGACCCCACGACGTTCACCACGCCCATGGTGGTGGCCCCGCGCTGCCGCGCCTCCCGCAGCGCCGCCAGCGTGTCCGCCGTCTCGCCGGACTGGCTGATGGCCAGGGCGAGGGTCCCCTCCTCCAGCACCGGGCTGCGGTACCGGAACTCCGAGGCGTACTCGACGTCCACCGGCATGCGCGCCAGCTCTTCCAGCATGTATTCGCCGACGAGTCCGGCATGCCAGCTCGTGCCGCATGCGGTGATGACGATGCGACGCACGCGTCCCAGGTCGAACTGGTGGGCCGCGATGCCGCCCAGCCGGGCGTCTCCGTTCTCCTCCAACAAGCGACCGCGCATGACGTCACGCAGGCTCGAGGGCTGCTCGAAGATCTCCTTGAGCATGAAGTGCGGATAACCGCCCTTCTCTATGGCGCCCACGTCCCACGTCACACGCTCCACGGAGCGGCGCACCTCTCCGTGGTCGAGGTGAAACGTGCGATACCCGTCTGGGGTCAGCACCGCGTAGTCCCCGTCGTTCAGGTAGACGACGTCCCGGGTGTGCGCGACGACTGCCGTGGCGTCGGAGCCGGCCAGCATCTCGCCCTGGGCGCCCACGCCGATGAGGAGAGGGCTCCCGCGCCGTGCCACGACGATCTTCTGCGGATCCCGCGCGGACACCACCGCGATGCCGTAGGTGCCCTCCACCCGGGCGAGGGCCGCCGCCACCGCGTCCTCCAGGCCCATGCCGTCGTCCCACAGGTGGTCGACGAGGTGGACGATGGTCTCGGTGTCGGTCTCGGAGAGGAACTCGAAGCCGTGGTCACGCAGGTGCGCGCGCAGTGTCTGGGCATTCTCGACGATGCCGTTGTGGACGAGAGCGATGTCGCCGGCTGCCGACGTGTGCGGGTGCGCGTTGGGCTCCGTGGGCGCGCCGTGGGTCGCCCAGCGGGTGTGCGCGATACCGCACGTCCCCTTCGCTTTGATGGAGGACAGGGCCTCCTCGAGGGCGACGATCTTCCCGGGCTTCTTCACCACCTGAAGCCGCGTGCCGCCGTTCACCAGGGCGATGCCGGCGGAATCATAGCCGCGATACTCCAGGCGCTTCAGGCCCTGGAGCAGGATAGGAGCAGCTTCTTTGGGTCCCACGTACCCTACGATACCGCACATGCGGCTGTCCTCCCCTGTTTCGTGCGCTGTCTGCTGTTCAGCCTTCCGTAGTGTTCCGTTCTCCGGGCACCGCCGTGGCGGCGCCCTTCCCTCACGCCACCCCCTCCAGGACCGCCGCCGCCCGCTTCACCAGCGCCTCCGCCTCCGCCGCCCTCGGCGCCTCGGCGATGAGGCGCACCACCGGCTCGGTGCCGGACGGGCGCACGTGCAGCCACGAGCTCCGGCCGCGCCACGCCAGGCGCAGCCCGTCGCCGTCGTCGCGCTCCGGCGCATCCAGATCCCGGGCGAGGGCCTCGTATGCCTCGGGCAGGGTCTCCCGCGGAAAGGAGAGCTTCCGCTTCACGATCGCGTACGTGGGCCACCGGGCCGCCGCCCGGGACGGAGGAACGTCCTCGTCTGCAAGGTGCTGCAGGATCAGAGCGGCCGCGAGAGGCGCGTCACGGGTGTGATGAAGGGCGGGCAGGATCACGCCTCCGTTCCCCTCTCCTCCCACCACCGCTCGCTCCTTCTGCATCCTCCGGGCCACGTTGACCTCGCCCACGGGAGCGCGGATCACGCTGCACCCGAAGGCGCCGGCGACGTCGTCCACCACCTGGCTGGTGGAGAGGTTCGTGACCACGGGTCCCGGCGTGCGCCGGAGCACCGCCGCCGCGGACAGCGCCAGCGTCAGCTCCTCGCCCATGGGCTGTCCGGTCTCGTCCACCAGGGAGAGGCGGTCCACGTCGGGGTCCACGGCGAGACCGATGTCCGCCCCCGTCTCCCTCACCAGGGCGCCCAACTCCGCCAGATTCGCCGCGGTGGGCTCGGGATCCCGGGGAAAGAGACCGTCCGGCTCCATGCCGATCCCGGTCCAGGTACACCCCAGGGCCTCGAGGACGTCGGTGAGGGGTGGCCCCCCTGCCCCGTGCACGCAGTCCACCGCGACGTGCGGGCCCCGGCGCCGGAGGG
Source organism: Gemmatimonadota bacterium (assembly GCA_022340865.1). Lineage (GTDB taxonomy): Bacteria > Gemmatimonadota > Gemmatimonadetes > Longimicrobiales > Gaopeijiaceae > SZUA-318. Next base: position 45,545 of record JAJDNC010000103.1, on the reverse strand, counting down.
CGGGCACGTCGAGAAAGGGCAGGGCGAGGATCCGCTCGAGGTGCCGCTTCCACGCGCCGTCGTCGGCGCTCACGGACCCCAGGCGGTCCCAGGGGACCCGCGGCGCGTCGGCCTCCGCCAGGTACGTCCGGAACCGCGCGGAGCGCTCCGCGTCCAGGAAGATGCCCTCTCCCGAGACCAGCTTCAGCGCGTTCCACTCCGCGGGGTTGTGGCTGGCGGTCACGCCCAGCCCGCCGGCGGCTCCCGCATCCTCCACCGCGAGGAGAAGCGTGGGCGTGGGCACCACGCCCAGGTCCACGACGTCGCACCCCACCGACTGCAGGCCGGCGATCACCGCTCGCGCCAGCATGGGGCCCGAGGTCCGGGAATCCCGCCCCACCAGGACAGGTCCGTCCTCGCCCTCCGACCGCAGAAAGGCCCCGAACGCCGCCGCGATCCCCGCCATCAGCTCGGGCGTGAGCGTGGTGCCCACCCTGCCCCGTACGCCGGACACGCTCACCATGAGATCTGGGGGGAGCAGGAGGGTCACGGGTTCCTCAGAGAAAGGGGGTGGGCGTCGGCGTCGCCGCTCGAGGCGACGAGACCATATAATCTACTGTGCTTCACGGGGTTCCGGGTCGTCAACACATATGTTTCCCACCGGATGCCGGGGCCACCGCGCCCGCCGCCGGTTTCCCCACCGCCGGGGGAGCTGCGGTGCGTCGGCCCGGTGGCGCCTCCCGACGGGGCGCCGGTACATTGCCACATTCGAGCGATCCCCCTGCGGTACGCAGACGCACGCAGCGGTCCGCAGACGATCCGGCACATCCCGGAGCACCCCGAGCCCATCCCAGGACACCCTCGTGATGACCGAGCAGCCCTCCCCCCGGTCCCGGTTCGGAACCCGGGCCGTCCACGCTGGCGTGACCCCCGAGCCGGTCACCGGCGCCATCATGACCCCCATCTTCCAGACGTCCACCTACGTCCAGCCGGCCGTGGGGGAGCCCAGGGGCGGCACGTACGACTACGGACGGACCGCAAACCCCACGCGGGAAGCTCTGGAAGCCAACATCGCCGAGCTCGAATCGGGGACGCGTGCCGTGGCCTTCGCGTCCGGCCTCGCGGCCATCGAGGCCATCGTGAAGCGCCTCTCCGCAGGGGATCACGTGGTGAGCGAGCAGAACACGTACGGAGGCACCGCCCGGTTGTTCGACAAGGTCTTCGCCCGGTTGGGCATCGACTTCACGTATGTGGACTCCGGCGACACGGAAGCCGTTCGGGCGGCGCTGCGGCCCAACACCAGGCTCGTCCACGTCGAGACACCCACGAACCCGATGATGCGCATCTGCGACATCCGGGCCGTGGCCGCCGTGGCCCACGACGCCGGCGCCCTCCTCTCCGTGGACAACACCTTCGCGTCGCCGTACAACCAGAGGCCCCTGGAGCTGGGCGCCGACTTGAGCGTCCACTCGGCCACCAAGTACATCAACGGACACAGCGACGTCATCCACGGGATCGTGGCTGTGAGGGACGAAGCGCTGGCCGAAGAGCTGCTCTTCCTGCGGATGTCCACCGGCGCGGTGCCCGGCCCCATGGACTGCTGGCTCACCCTCCGGGGCGTCAAGACGCTCCACGTGCGCATGCGCCAGCACAACGCCAACGGCCTGGCGGTGGCTCGCTACCTGGAGGCGCACCCCAGGGTGGACCGGGTCTACTACCCCGGGCTGCCCGGCCACCCGCAGCACGAGCTGGCGGCCCGGCAGATGGACGGCTTCACCGGCATGGTCTCCGTGGACGTGGGCACCCTCGAGCGCGCGCGGTCCCTCACGGAGCACTGCCGGGTATTCGCGCTGGCCGAGAGCCTGGGAGGAGTCGAGTCCCTCATCAGCGTACCTGCGCTCATGACCCACGCCTCGGTGCCCGAGGAGCGGCGCGCCGCCATGGGCATCACACCCGGGCTGGTGCGGCTCTCGGTGGGCATCGAGGACGAGGCCGACCTGCTGGAGGACCTGGAGCGCGTCCTGGGGTAGAAGTGGCCGAAGAGCCCATGAAGACACGAAACCCGGGGTCGAGGCCCACCGTAGTCAGGGACAACGAGCGCCCGGGTCCCCTCTCGGCACAAGCGCCTGCGCTGCGGTCTGCGGCGCATGAGAGCGTGGGTGTGGGGGTGCGACGGGGGAACTCACACAAGGGGATGTGACAATGGCCGACGATAAGAACCGTACCGACGGGGCCCCAGGGGAGGGCGACACGGAGGCGAGAGCACGCCGTATCCTCACCGACATCGCGCCCCGGGCGTGGGAGCACCCCGCCGACAAGGCGGCCCTCCAGGCGCTTCGGAAGATCCCCGTGTTCGACGAGGTGCTGCGCAGGCTCTTCGGGTTCTTCGGCGAGAAGCCCGTCCGCCTGGCCTTCCAGGCCAACGCCGTGCGCGTGAGCGCGAACCAGTTCGGGCGGGTGCACGGGCTGTACCAGGACGTGTTGAAGACGCTGGACTCGCCCGAAGACTATCCGCTCTACGTGTCGCAGACCCCCATCGTCAACGCCGGCGCCTACGGCATGGAGTCGCCGTTCATCATCCTGAACTCGGGCACGGTGGCGCTCCTCGACGACCAGCAGCTGGCCTACATCCTGGGCCACGAGCTCGGCCACATCCTCAGCGACCACGTCCTGTACCGGACGATGACGTACTTGTTGCTCCAGCTCGCCCAGATGGGCTTCCCCATCGTCGGGTTGGCGGCGCGGGCGGTGCTGGTCGCCCTCCTGGAGTGGAACCGGAAGAGCGAGCTGTCCAGCGACCGGGCGGGACTCCTGGCCATCCAGGACTCCGAGGTCGTCATGCGCACCATGCTGAAGATGGCCGGGGGCGGGAACGATCAGGAGACGAGCCTGCAGGAGTTCATCGTGCAGGCCGAGGAGTATCGTGACGCCGGCGACATCGCCGACCAGGTCTTCAAGATCCTCAACCTCATCGGCTCGACGCACCCCTTCTGGGTAATCCGTGTGAGCGAGCTGCGGACGTGGATCGAGGGCGGTGATTACGACCGCATCCTCCGTGGCGAGTACGCGCGCCGGGGGGATGCCGACGGGGCCTACCAGGATGACCTGCGCGAGGCCGCCAAGGCGTACGCCGACGGCGCCAAGGACTTTCTCGACACCATGACCGCCGCCGCCAAGCGCATGGGCGAGCAGTTCATGGGTACGTTCAAGGGCTGATCGCCGGGCGGGCACCGAAGGAGTCGACAGGGGGCGGCCGGGCGGGTGGCCCGGGCGCCCCTTCCCTTTATCTTGAGCCCCATGCGCATCCTCATCGTGGGCAACGGCGGGCGGGAGCACGCCCTCCTCTGGAAGCTCCGGCGCGACGCCCCTGACGCGGACATCTTCGCCACCCGCCCCAACGGCGGCATGGCTCCCCACTCCAGGGCCGTTCCCATCGTCCCCACCGACGTGGAGGCGCTCTCCGGGTGGGCCGCGTCGCAGCGCATCGACCTCACGGTGGTGGGGCCCGAGGGCCCCCTCGCCGCGGGCATCGTCGATCGCTTCCGGGCCAAGGGCCTCCCGATCTTCGGACCCACCCGCGAGGCCGCCCGCATCGAGTCCAGCAAGGCCTTCGCCAAGGATCTCATGAGGAATGCGGGCGTGCCCACGGCCGAGCACCGCACGTTCCGCGACTTGCCCGGCGCCGAAGCGTACCTGCGCGAGCACGGCGCGCCGGTGGTGGTGAAGGCGTCGGGGCTCGCGGCCGGCAAGGGAGCCGTGGTGTGCGCCACCGTTGAGGAGGCCGTGGACGCCGCCCGCTCCATGCTCGGAGACCTCGCCTTCGGAGAGGCCGGCCGGGAGGTGGTGGTGGAGGACTTCATGGAGGGCGAGGAGCTCTCCATGTTCGCGGTGAGCGACGGCACCCTCCCGCTGCTCCTGCTGCCCTCCCAGGACCACAAGCGCGTCGGCGAGGGCGACGTGGGCCCCAACACCGGCGGCATGGGCGCGTATGCTCCGGTCTCCATCGTCACGCCCGCGTTGCTCCACGAGGCGCGCACGCGCGTATTCGAGCCCACACTGCGCGCTCTGACCGCGGACGGGTGCACCTTCCAGGGACTCCTCTACGCCGGTCTCATGAGCACAAAGGAAGGTCTCAAGGTCGTGGAGTTCAACTGCCGGTTCGGCGACCCCGAGACGCAGGCGGTGCTGCCGCTCATGGAATCGTCGCTCCTGGAGCTGCTGGCCACGGTGGCGGAGGGAGGGTCCCTGCGGGGACGTACGGCCCGGTGGCGTGCGGGGGCCGCCGTGACCACGGTGATGGCCTCCGCCGGGTATCCCGGCCCGTACGAGAAGGGCAAGGAGATCCACATTCCCGGGGGGCTCGAGAGTGACGGTGTCGCGGTCTTCCATGCGGGCACCACCCTGGAGGAGGGTGAACGGCTGGTCACGTCCGGGGGCCGGGTCCTCGCCGTCACGGCGCTGGGGGCCGACGTGGAGGAGGCGGCGAAGCGCAGCCGGGAGGCCGCCTCCGCCGTGACCTTCGAGGGGGCGTTTTTCCGCCGCGACATCGCGTGGCGCGAGCTGGCCCGCGCGCCAGGGTCGGCCAACGCGTAGCCCCCACCCCCGCCACCCATGCCCGAGCTCCCCGAAGCCGAGACCATCGTTCGCGGTCTGCGCCGCACCGTGCCGGGCGAGCGCATACGCGGCGTGGACGTCCCGCACCCCGACGTGCTCAGGGCTTCGCCTCGCGCCTTCGCCGCACGCGTCCGGGGGCGGCGCATCGAGGGCGTAGGGCGCAGGGGGAAGAACGTTCTGCTCCTCCTCGACGGCGGCCGTGTCATCGCGGTGAACCTGGGCATGACGGGCACCCTCCTGCGCTTCCGGGAGGTCCCTCGCGGAGGGGCGGTGCCGACCCACCCGGCGGTGCGCTTCCGCTTCCGGTCCGGCGGTGTTCTGGTCTTCGATGATCAGCGACGCTTCGGAACCGTGGAGGTGCTCGAGGCGGATGCCTGGACGGAGCGCCAGGCGCGCATGGGGCCGGAGCCCCTGGAGGACGCCTTCACCGGGGAGGGGCTCTTCAGGGCGCTGCGCGCCTCGGTCTCCCCGGTGCGGTCATGGCTGCTGGACCAGCGACGTATAGCAGGCGTGGGGAACATCTACGCCAGCGAGGCGCTCCATCTGGCGGGAATCCATCCAGCCAGGCGCGCACGCACGGTGACGCGGCGGGAGGCCGTGCGCCTGCACGAGGCCATCCGGAGCGTGCTCCAGGCGGCCATCGACCATGGGGGAACCACCATCAGGGACTACCGCAACGCGGACGGCGAAGCCGGAGGCTACGGCCGCCGCCTGCACGTGTACGGCCGCGAGGGCGAGCCCTGCCCCGCGTGCGGCACCGAGCTCCGGCGCACGGTGATCTCCAACCGTTCGGCGTACTACTGTCCGACCTGCCAGCCCCGTCGCGGCGGAGGGCGACGCCCATGACGCTCCGCCCTCCCTCCGCGGCGTGTCTTCTCGCCGCGGTCGTCGCGGCGGCCGTGGCGGCACCGGGTCAGGCGCCGGCCCAGACAGCGCCTCCGGCACAGGCGGCCCCGACCCCGGGCGAGCGCCTTCCGGTGCAGGAGCGCACCCTGGACAACGGCCTTCGGGTCCTGGTGCTGCGGCGACAGGGGGCGCCGACGGTCTCCTTCGTGCTGCTGTACCAGGTCGGCGGCGTGGACGAGCACCTGGGCACCACGGGGACCACCCACCTGCTGGAGCACCTTCTCTTCAAGGGGACCACCACCGTCGGCACACGCAACATCAACGCCGAGCGGGCCCTCTACGCGCGCCAGGACGCCGCCGAGGACACCCTGATCCGGGACCGGGCCCTGGGCGATTCTGCCTCCGTGGCCCGGCTCTCGGCGTTCATCACGGCCCTGGGGGACAGCGCCGGCGCCTACGTCGTGCCCAACGAGTACTCCAGGATCCTGACTCGGGCCGGGGCCGAGAGCCTCAACGCCACCACCACCAACGAATCGACGATCTACTACGTGGAGCTTCCCTCGAACCGCGCCCGGCTCTGGTTCGTGCTCGAGGGAGACCTCATGCGCAACGCCGTCTTCCGCGAGTTCTACACGGAGCGCAACGTGGTGACGGAGGAGCGTCGTATGCGCATCGACACCAACCCCGCGGGGCTCCTGGACGAGGCGGAGCTCGCGGCGGCGTATACGGTGCATCCGTACCGCCAGCCCGTCGTCGGCTACACGTCGGATCTGGAGAACCTGACGAGACGCGACGTCAGGGATTACTACCGGCGCTTCTACGGTCCGAACAACGCCGTGTTGGCCGTCGTCGGGGACGTGGATCCGGCGAAGGTCGTCGCGTGGGCGGACGAGTACCTGGGACCGGTGCCCCGAGGCGAGGACCCCCCGCCGGTGCTGGCCAGGGAGCCCCCGCAACGGGGAGAGCGCCGCGTGGTGGTGCGCTGGGATGCCCAGCCCCAGCTCCGCATCGGTTGGCACGTCCCCTCGGTGTACGATCCCGACGCGCCTGCGCTGGAGATGCTCACCAGCCTCCTCACCGGCGGCCGTACCTCCCGCCTCTATCGGCGCCTGGTGGAGGGCGATCGCCTGGCTGCTTCCGTGACGTCCTCCATCGGACCCGGCGACCGGTATCCTCGCCTCTTCGAGGTGGCGGCCACGCCGCGGGCGCCGCACACGACCGCGGAGGTGGAGGCCGCCATCTACCGCGAGCTCGCCCGCCTGGCGGCGGACGGCCCCACCCCTTCGGAGCTGGAGCGCGTGAAGAACCAGGTGGCCGCGGGGAGCCTGCGGCGTCTCGTGTCCAACCTCGGTCTCGCCTTCCAGCTGGCCCAATCGACGTCGCTGTACGGGGACTGGCGCGAGACCTTCCGGTTCGCGACCCGGCTGGGCGCCGTGACGCCCGCGGACGTTCGCCGGGTGACGGCGCGCTATTTCACACAGGAGAACCGTACGGTCGCCACCCTGGTGCGGGAGCAGGGCGGATCATGAGATCCGCCGCCGGGCGGCGGGGTGCCGCCCTCGTTCTCGCCGTCGTCCTGGCAGCGGCTACAGCCTCCCCCGCGGCCGCCCAGGCCCCGGTGGGCAGGGTAGCCGCCGATACCATGCGGTTCCCTCCTCTCGCCTTCCATCCCGCCGAGCCGCAGCTCGAGCGGGTGGCCGGCGTGCCGGTCCTGTTCCTCGAGGACCACTCCCTGCCTCTGGTGAGCGTGTTCGCGCGCTTCAAGGGCGGGTACGGGCTGTTCCCCCGAAGCGAATACGCCGCGGGGACGGCCCTGCCGACGCTGCTGCGATACGGAGGCACCCGCTCCCTCTCCCCGGACTCCGTGGACGAGCTCCTGGAGTACTATGCGATCCAGACGTCGTTCGGAGGCGGGGGCCAGAGCGTGGCCTCGAGCATGAACACGCTCACCAGCCACCTGGACACGGCACTCTGGCTCTGGGGGCAGATGATGCGCGCCCCGCGCTTCGACTCGGCGCAGGTGGAAGTGTGGCGCGGCCAGGAGATGGAGAGCGTGCAGCGTCGCGGCGACGACCCGGGGCTCCTGGCCTTCACCGAGTTCAACCGGCTCATGTACGGAGACCACCCCGTCGGCTGGCAGATGCAGGCGTCGGATCTGGCTCCGGAGAAGCTGGCGCGAAGCGTGTTCGAGCGACTCCACGCCCGCATCGTGTGTCCGGGTAATCTCATCCTGGGCGCCACCGGGGACGTGTCCTGGGAGAAGCTGAAGCCCCTGCTGGAACGCATGCTCAAGGGATGGCCCGCATGCTCCGCCCCTCTGCCACCATGGCCCACGCCCCACATCCGGCGGACACCCGGCGTCCTCCTCATCCCGCGCAAGCTGGATCAGAGCGTCATCGTCATGGCGCAACCCACGAACGTCCGCATCGGCCTCGAACCGGCCTTCTTCGCCGCGCAGATCGGCAACGACATCCTCGGGGGCGGCCTGTCCAGCCGTCTGATGACACAGGTGCGTACGGAGAAGGGGTATGCCTACTCGGCTTCCTCGCTGTGGACCATGCCCCGCCGGCAAGACGGGCTGATGGGTGCGGTGACGCGCACGCGTCCGGAGAGCACGGTGGCCGCCATCCGCCTGATCCTGAAGATCATGGACGGGATGCGCGATGCGCCTCCCTCCGCAGGCGAGGTGAAGACGGCGGTCGACCAGCAGGTGAACGGGTTCGTCTTCAACTTCGAGGACGCGGCACAGATCGTCTCGCGGAGGATGTTCTATCTCTCGGAGGGTCTTCGGGAGGACTGGCTCGAGCAGTACCTGAAGGGCATCCAGGGCGTCACGCCGAAGATGGTCAACCAGGTCTTCCGGGCCCATGTGGACCCAGCGCGGATGACGATCCTGGTGGTGGGCGATCCGGACCGCATCGGCCGCGCCGCCCTGGCGGCTCTGGGGCCCCTCACCGTGCTGGACGTGCCGTCGGCGGGGGAAGGGCGGAGCGGGACCTCCCGGCAGGAGGCCCGCGGAAGCGTTACTTCACCCCCCAGTGGAGAGCCGCGATCCCGAAGGTGAGGAGGCGGTGCCCGGTCTCCCCGAAGCCGACCTCCCGGAACAGGCCTTCCAGCTCGGCGGGCCCGGGGAACTCCTTCACCGATTCGGGGAGGTACGTGTACGCCCAGGGGTGGCCGGATATGACCCGCCCCGCCACCGGCAGGATCCGGTGGAAGTAGAAGAGGTAGCTCCACCGCACCAGGGGGTTCGGGGGCGTCGTGAACTCCAACACGACGAGCCGGGCGCCGGGCCTGAGCACCCGCCTCAGCTCCGAGAGGCCGGCCGGAAGGTCGGCGAGGTTCCGTACGCCGAAGCCCACGGTGGCTCCGTCGAAGGTATCCGCCGGAAAGGGGAGGTGGAGGGAGTCCCCGCACACCGGGGTGACGGGCGTCGACCTGAGCTTGCCCGACCCCTCCCGGAGCATGGGCTGGGCGAAGTCGGCGGCCACCACGCGACCCGCGAAGCCCGCACGCCCGCACAGCTCCAGAGCGAGATCGAAGGTGCCGGCGCAGGCATCCAGGTAGCGCCCTCCCCGCGCGTGCTCCCAGCGCAGGAGGTCCACGGCCCGACGGCGCCACGCCCTGTCCACGTTCAGGCTGAGCACGTGGTTCAGGAGGTCGTACCTGGGAGCGATCTCCGAGAAGAGGCGCTGAACCTGTCGTTGGCGAGCGACTCCGGCCTGCGGCGTGGCGGGGTCCTCTGACGGCATGACAGGCGCGCTCCGACGGCGTAAGATTCGGCAAGCCCCGGACTTGACGGGTCGGTGACGGAGGGAGGCGCCCTCGTCACGGCACGGCGGGGCCGGAAGTTAGGGGAACCGTCGGGGGCGCTCAACGGCGCCCTCGAAACCGCCGGGGCGGCGTCCGCGTAGGGCGGCACGATGCTCTCCGACGCCGCTTCCCTCACTCACGCCACCCTCCGGTGGCACGTGCAACCTCGGCCGGACGCGAGAGGGCTGCCCGCTCTGGAATACACCCAGCTGGATGATCGGGAGCTGGCTGCCCTCGCGGCCAAGGGCCGCGAGGGGGCGTTCCGCGAGTTGCTCTCGCGGTACGAGCGACCGGTATTCTCCCTGATCTACCGCATGGTGCGGGACCGCACGCTGGCCGAGGACCTGGCGCAGGAGGCGTTCATCCGGGCCTTCAACGCCATCGGCAGCTACAACACCAGCTACAAGTTCAGCAACTGGATCTTCAAGATCGCCAACAACCACACCATCGATCACCTGCGCAAGCGCAAGCTGAGCACCGTGTCCATCCACGGCTCTCCCAACGCGACGTCGCAGGACGAGCTCAGCCAGACGCGGCTGGTGGTCGAATCCCACGACGAGAACCCCCACGAGTACCTGGAGCACAAGGAGCTCGGCGGACAGATCGAAGAAGCCATCGGCCAGCTCCGGGAGGAGTACAGGACCGTGATCCTGCTGCGTCATGTCGAGGGATACGCCTACGACGAGATCGCCGAGATCATGGGGCTACCGCTGGGCACCGTGAAGACCTACCTGCACCGGGCGAGGAACGAGCTCAAAGAGCGTCTCGCACACCTGACGACTTGAGGTGTCGATCCCATGAACGACGTTGTGCCACAGGGACGAATGGCCGGGCGCCCACGGCTCCACCGGGAGGTCCGGTCATGAAACCCAACCCGAACGCCTGCCGTAGGGACGGACGGAACACAGCAAGAGGAGTCCTTCCGTGACGAACCGGGCACTTGACGGGCATCTGGGCGCTGAGACGCTCCAGGCCCTCCTCGAGGGCGAGCTCTCCAGGGGAGAGCGCGCCCGGGTCGAGGAGCACCTGGCGTCGTGCGCCCGCTGCGCGGCGGAGCTCGACGGGTGGCGGCTCCTCTTCGACGAGCTCGGCGAGCTGCCCGCGCTGGCTCCGGCCGCAGGCTTCCAGGACCGGGTCCTGGCGGCGGTACGGGCTCCGCAACCGCTTCCCTGGGCAGCCCGGGCGGCGGCGCTGCTGGGCTTCGGCCGCACGGCGCGGCATCCCACCTCTGAACGCCTTCAGGACTTCGTGGACGGGGCGCTTCCGCATCAGAGGGCCGCCCGCGTGCGCGCCCACCTCGACACGTGCCCGTCGTGCACGAAGGAAGTCGCCGGGTGGCGCGTCCTCGCGGCTCGTCTGGGGCAGGTGCCCAGGCTGGTCCCCGGGGACGGCTTCGCCGAACGGGTGATGGCGCACGTGACGGTGGCCCGGCCGGCCCGGGTGCGGGTGCCGGAGTGGCGGCAGGCGCTGGCGGCGGCTGGGCGGATCGTGCCCAGAACCCGAAGGGCCTGGGCCGCCGTCTACGGTGTGGCGGTCACGCCGGCCGTGATCCTCGGGCTGCTCCTCTGGACGATCTTCACGCGTCCGGGCATCACGCCGGGCACTCTGGCTTCCTTCGCCTGGTGGAAGGGCTCCGGCCTCGCCGCCGCCGCCTGGGGAGCCGTGTCGAAGACCGCGCTGGAGAGCGAGGGCCTCTTCGGAGTGTATTCGTTCCTCGGGTCCCTCGTGCATTCGCCGTGGACGCTGGCGGCGGTCTTCCTGTTCTTCTCGCTGGGCACCGTGTCCGCCGTATGGGTGCTCTACCGGAACCTCGTCTCCGCCCGCCGGGCGGAGGGTGGGTACGCACATGCTTCGCTCTCGTAGGGGCCTGCTGGCCCTGGGCCTTGGGGTACTCCTGGTGCCTGCCGGCGCGTGGGCACAAACGCGCTCCGTGCTCTCCAAGGAGGTGTCGGTAGGGAAGTCGGAGGCGACGCTCCGCCTGGAGTTCGCCCACGGCAATCCTCTGGAGATCGCCCTCCATGACGGCTCCGTCGTCATCGACGGCCAGACCGTGGGCAGCTATCAGCCCGCGGACGGCCTGGATACGGCCTGGCGGACTCTCCTGGCGGGTGCCGTCGCCGTCGACGACGGGGCTCTGGCCGGGATGCTCCGGGACTGGTCTCCGCCGGAAGGCCTGAAGGGAGACGAGGAGGGCGTGGCAGGGCGGATCGCCACCGCTCTCCACGGCGCCCTCACGGGGTCCACCGGCACCCGCACGGAGGCGCCGAAAGCGGGCGTCTCCCTCTCCGCGGGGCAGGGCGGCGCCCAGGAGGGAGCCCAGGGAGCGACGGCCCGCGCCCTGCTGAGCCAGGCCGGCCACCTCGGGGTGTTCGAGCAGGCCCTCAAGGGCCTGGGGAAGAACACCCAGCTCCACGTCGGCGAGGACGTGAACGTCGCGGCCGACGACACGGTGAAGGGAAGCCTGGTGGTCATCCAGGGCGACGCCCGCGTCGCGGGCACCGTGGACGGCGACATTGTGGTGGTGGGAGGCACACTGGAGCTGGCGGAGGGGAGCCACGTCACGGGTGACGTCCGGTTGGCGGACTCCAGCCTGCAGCGCGACGGTGGCTCCGTCGGGGGCCGGGTCGTCAACGTGTCCATGGGCGAGAGCTCCGTCGACAGCGCCACCCGGGCCCACATCCGGGACGAGGTGCGCAACGAGCTCCGCAGCGAGATGCGCGAGCAGCTCCGCGCCGCCACGCGCGTGCACACCCATCCGTCCCGCTCGCTCTTCGCTCCCTTCCGGGGGATCTTCAACGCAGTGGGAGGGCTCATCGGGGACCTGGTGACGATCCTCGTCCTCGCCCTCATCGGCATGGGCGTGGTCTCCTTCGCGGGAGACAAGCTCGACACCGTCGCCGAGACCGCGCGCCGGAGCCCCGGGCGCTCCGCGCTCGTGGGGGTGGCGGGCACCTTCCTGTTGATTCCGGTCTGGATCCTCGGAATGGTGGCCCTGGCGGTGTCCATCGTGGGCATCCCGGTGATGATCGCCTGGATCCCGCTCTTCCCGCTGGCGGCGGTGGCCGCCGGCATCCTGGGGTACCTGGCGGTGGCCAGGAACGTGGGCGAGTGGCTTGCCGACAGCGAGTACCGGTATACGGGGTGGATCCGCAAGTCGAACCCCGTCTACGCCATCGCCGGAGGGCTCGTGGCCCTGGGTGCGGCGTTCATGGCCGCCCATGTCCTGTACGTGGTGCCGTTCTTCGGCCTCGTGCGCGGGCTGCTGACCTTCGTGGGCGTGATGCTCGGCATCGTCGCGATCCAGATCGGATTCGGTGCCGTGATCCTCACGCGGGGGGGGCGTCGCGGGAGCACGTACCCGGGACCGTACGACGCCAGTTGGGAGAGCTCCGTCGACGTCGATGTGGACCAGGGGAACGTCTCGTCCCCTGCCGCAAGCGCCACGGCGGAGCCTGACGCCGATGAAAGCTCCGGGCCTCGGGAGGACGGAGATGCGTAGGCCTCGCGACCGAATGTCCGCGGCACTCGGACGCCGGGTGCTCGCGGCCGTCCTGACCTCGGCCGCCTTCTTGCCCGCCGCGACGGCCGCCCAGAGCTGGCGCACGGTGACCATGTCCCGTGTGATGAGCGGGGAGAAGAGCCTGGACGTGAAGGTGACCTACGGGGCCGGAACTTTCAGCATGGGCCCCGCCGCCGCGGGCATGCTCTATCGCATGCAGCTCCGGTACGACGAGGACTCCTTTCGGCCGCAGGCGCAGTACGAGGGGAACGAGCTCCGCCTCGGTGTCGAGTCGGTGGGCAACTCGGTCCACCTGGGAAAGAAACGCTCCGAGGGCTCGATGGACCTCCGGTTGGCCCGGAACGTGCCTATGGACCTGGACCTGAAGTTCGGCGCGGTGCGCGCGGACCTGGACCTGGGAGGGCTCTCCCTGACGCGGCTGGAGCTGGGAACCGGCGCGTCGGAGTCCACCGTGGACATCTCCGAGCTCAATGCCGTGAGAATGGAGAAGGCGACATTCGAGGTGGGCGCGGCGGATTTCGAGGCCCGCCATCTCGGCAACCTCAACGCCGACGACATCGACGTCTCGGCCGGCGTGGGGTCGGTGACGCTGGGGTTCGACGGGAACTGGCAGCGCGATGCCGACGTAAAGGTGAACATGGGACTCGGCTCGCTGGAGCTCCGTTTTCCCGAAGGGCTCGGTGTGAGCCTGCACAAGGACAGCTTCCTCACCTCCCTCGACTCCGAGGGTTTGGTGAAGCGGGGCGACCGATACTACTCTCTCGACTGGGACAAGGCGAAGCGCAAGATCGACATCGACCTGAACGCCGCGTTCGGCAGCGTCAAGGTGGTGTGGGTCCGCTGAGCGTCCCCCCGGGACATTCGATAAGGGGAGGTAGAAACGATGATCGGCACACTGTTGACGTTTTTCGCCGTGGGTCTCCTGACCCTCATCGTGGCGGGAGTCGTGCTGTCCATCGTGGGAGTGGTGTTCTCCCTGACGTTCGGCCTCGCCATGTTCCTGCTCACGAAGGTGGCCCCGATCCTCCTGGTGGGCTGGATCGTGCTGAAGGTCGTAGAGAAGGTGCGGGGCAAGAACTCCTTGTCCTCGGCCGACAGGAAGTGGCTCGAGGGCGAGTAACCCCTCCGACGTAGGACGCTAGCGCAGGGCCTGCAGCGCTTCTTCCACGACGCGGGTCACCTCGAAGAGCGCCTTACCCGCAGGGGATTCGGGCGCGGCCACCACGGTGGGGCGTCCCTCGTCTCCGGCCTTCCGCACGGCGGGGTCCAACGGCACACGACCCAGGAACGGGAGCTTCATCTCGGCGGCGAGACGCTCTCCCCCCCCGGAGCCGAAGACGTCCACCGGCTCTCCGCAGTGCGGGCACACGAAGCCGCTCATGTTCTCCACGATCCCCAGCACGCGCGTGTTCACGCGCTCGAACATCTTCACGCCGCGCCGCACGTCTCCGGTGGACACCTCCTGAGGCGTCGTCACCATGACGGCTCCGTCCAGGTCGATGGACTGAACCAGCGAGAGCTGGGCGTCGCCGGTTCCGGGAGGCATGTCCACCACCATGGTGTCCAGCGGCCCCCATGCCACCTGCTCCAGGAACTGCTTCAGTATCCCGGAGATGAGCGGCCCCCGCATGATGGCGGGCTGCTCCTTGTCCAGGAGGAAGCCGAGGCTCATGAGGCGTACGCCGTGGGCCTCGAGGGGCTCGATCATCTCTCTGCCCTTCTCGCCCGTGACGCGCGGCTTTCGCGTCTCGCCGAACATCAGGGGGATGTTGGGCCCATAGATGTCCGCGTCCAGCAACCCCACCCGGAGCCCACGCGCGGCCAGCGCGGCGGCCAGATTGGACGCCACCATCGACTTGCCCACGCCCCCCTTTCCCGAGCTCACCGCAATCACGTGGCCCACCTGGGTGAGCACCCCCGGCTTCGGGGTGGGCGCGGGCACCGAGCCGGGCTTGAGTCCGCCGTGCCTCCCACCCCCACCGCTCGCCGCCATCTGGGGGAGCTGCACGTTGATCTTCACGGAGGAGACGCCGGGAATCGCCTCGACGGCGCCCCGGACCACCTTCACCAGGTCCCCCGGATCCTCGGGGCGCAGGAGAAAGGCGAAGCGCACCTCGCCGTCCTCACCGATCTCTACGTTCTGGACGTGTCCGCCGGACACGAGGTCCTGGCCGGTCCGGGGGTGGGCGACACGGGAGAGGGCTGCCATCACCGAGCCGCGGAGCTCGTCTATGCTCATATCTCAAACCAATTCACAGGAGTGTGGCTGCGCGGGACGCTACCGTCGACGCGGGGGACCGCTCAAGAGGCGGTCACCGCGATGATGCCCGGAACCGTGCTCTTGAGACGCCGCTCGATGCCTTCCCGAAGCGTCATCAGGGAGATGGGGCAGGACTCACACGCACCCAGCAGCCGCACCTCGACGACGCCTTCAGCCTCGCGGTAGGCCAGCAGCTCGACGTCCCCGCCGTCGGCCTGGATCGCCGGGCGTATCGCGTCGAGCACCTCCAGGATCTTCTCTCGGGCGGTCATGTCCAACGGCTGTCTCTTCCGGAGTCGGAAGCCCCGGAGGGCCCGGAAACCGCGAAAAATCTACCGGCGCCCGGGAAGGGGGTCAACTTGAAATCGCCAGTCTGCACGCGGCTTGTGGCACCCTCGGGCGCTGCATCATCGAGCCCTTTTACCGGGTTTTGCCCGATATGGTCCATCCCCCGGAACCGGCGCGCGATTCCCGCGGCGGGCGGCACTCCACCACATCCACGCCCCCCCTCGGCCACCCGGAAACAGGCAGGATCCGAGGTCGGATCCCAACCGCGCGTGCCCCCCGTCCTTTCCACACCCGAAGGGGGCCGGAAGCGGTTGCGTGAGGATCTCTCGAAGGTGAGATTCCCCTCGTGCCAATTCTTGCGCCGGAGAGGCCCAGCGGGGGCGGGAGAACGACTGGTTCCCCCGCCCTTTCCTTGCTCTTGCAGGCTCGCGCGACGGCTCCCGGCTCCGAATCGATCTATCCCAAGAAGACCCACCATGAGCGGTAACGTGAAGGTACCCCCACCGGTCAACGAGCCCGTCCTCTCCTACGCTCCCCGCAGCCCCGAGCGCGCGGCCCTGAAGGCCCGGCTCAAGGAGATGACGGAGACCACCATCGAGATCCCCCTCATCATCGGCGGTGAGGAGATCCGCACGGGTGACACCCTCGACGTGGTGATGCCCCACAAGCACCGGCACGTCCTCGCCAAGGCGCACAAGGCCGGTCCCAGGGAGGTGAAGAAGGCCATCGCCGCGGCCATGCGCGCGCAGCGCGAGTGGTCCGCCATGCGCTGGGAGGACCGGGCGGCCATCTTCCTCAAGGCCGCCGAGCTGCTGGCCGGGCCGTGGCGGCAGACGGTGAACGCCGCCACCATGCTCGGTCAGAGCAAGACCGCCCACCAGGCGGAGATCGACTCGGCGTGCGAGCTGGTGGACTTCTTCCGGTTCAACGTCCACTTCGCCGAGATGATCCACGGCCAGCAGCCGCTCTCCTCTCCGGGCATGTGGAACCGCTCGGAGTACCGGGCGCTGGAGGGCTTCGTCTACGCCATCACGCCCTTCAACTTCACGTCCATCGGCGGCAACCTGCCCTCCTCACCCGCCATCATGGGCAACACGGTGGTGTGGAAGCCGGCGCGTACGTCCCTGCTGTCGAGCTACTACCTGGCCAGGCTCTTCGAGGCGGCGGGGCTGCCGCCGGGCGTCATCAACTTCATCACCGGGAACTCGGCCCAGATCACCAAGGCCGTGCTCGCCGACCCCAGCTTCGGCGGCGTCCACTTCACGGGCTCCACGGAGGTCTTCAATTCCTTCTGGCGTGACATCGGTGCCAACGTCGGGTCCTACCGCTCGTATCCGCGCATCGTGGGCGAGACCGGGGGCAAGGACTTCATCGTAGCGCACCCCTCCGCGAACCCCGAGGCCCTCCTCACGGCCATCGTGCGGGGGGCGTTCGAGTACCAGGGCCAGAAGTGCAGCGCGGCGTCGCGGGCGTACGTCCCGGAGAGCCTCTGGAAACGGATCCACAAGCCCCTGGTGGAGACGGTGAACGGGATCACCATGGGCGACGTGGCGGACTTCTCGAACTTCATGGGCGCCGTCATCGACAAGGCGGCCTTCGACAAGATCAAGGGCTACATCGACCGGGCGCGCAAGTCCAAGGACGCCAGGATCATCGCCGGCGGCGAGTGCGACGACTCCAAGGGCTACTTCATCCGGCCCACGGTCATCCTGGCGAAGACGGCGGACTACGAGTCCATGTGCGAGGAGATCTTCGGGCCGGTCTTCACGGTCCATGTGTACAAGGACGCCGATTGGAAGAAGACGCTGGGGCTGGTGGACTCCACGTCGCCGTACGCGCTCACGGGCGCGGTCTTCGCCGACGACCGCCGGGCGGTGCGCGAGGCCATGGACGCGCTGCGCAACGCCGCGGGCAACTTCTACGTCAACGACAAGCCCACCGGCGCGGTGGTGGGGCAGCAGCCCTTCGGCGGTGCGAGGGCATCCGGCACCAACGACAAGGCGGGCTCCATGCTGAACCTGCTCCGCTGGGTGAGCGCACGCTCCATCAAGGAGACGTTCGTGCCGCCCACGGACTATCAATACCCGTTCATGGGAGCCAAGTAGGGCAGGACGGCGGACGCGCGAGCGCCGGCCGGGAGCATTCCGGCCGGTCGCGCCTCCTCCTGGGCACCTCGCGGGAGCTCGCGTGCTCGCGGCGCGCCGCTACGCCGCCAGCGCCTCCAGCGCCTGAGCGAAGTCGGCCCGGAGGTCCTCCACGTTCTCGACCCCCACGCTGATGCGCACGAAGCCGTCGGCGATCCCCTGCGCCGCGAGCTCCGCCGGGCTCAGGGCGGCGTGGGACGTGTAGCGCGGTTGGGAGACCAGGGTCTCGACACCCCCAAGGCTGGGCGCCACCACGGCCAGCTTCAGGGCGGCGGTGAACCGGTCGGCGGCCTCGCCACCTCCCTTCAACACCAGGCTGAGCATGCCGCCGAACCCCGACAGCAGCTCCCGCGCGAGCGCGTGGTCGGGGTGGCTTTCCAGGCCCGGGTGGAAGACCCTCTCCACCAGGGGCTGCGCCTCGAACCAGCGTGCCAGCTCCAGGGCATTCTCGTTGTGTCGACCCATGCGCACGTCGAGCGTACGTATGCCGCGGTCCAGGAGCCAGCATGCGTGCGGGTCGATGGCAGGCCCGTACAAGCGGGACACGCGCGTGACCTCCGCGATGAGCTCGGCCGGTCCGGCCACCACTCCGGCGATGAGGTCGGAATGGCCGCTCAGGTACTTCGTCGCGCTGTGGATGACCACATCCACACCCAGCTCGGCCGGTCTCAGGTTCACCGGAGACGCAAAGGTGGCATCCATCACCAGGACGATGCCCCGCTCCCGGGCCAGCTCGGAGAGGGGGCGCGGGTCGACGATCCTCAGCGTGGGGTTCGTGGGTGTCTCCACGAAGAGCACCCGCGTCTTCGGACGCAGCGCCCCGCGCCACGTTCGCCCTCCGTCCGGCTCCACGAATGTGGTCTCGACACCACGCCTGGGCAGCTCCGTCCCGAGCAGGGACTGCGTCGCCCCGTACAGCAGCTTGGACGCCACAATGTGATCGCCGCTCGTCGTGAGCGCCAGCAGGGTCATCGCCGTCGCACCCATACCGCTGGCCAGCACCGTGGCCGCCTTCGTGCCCTCCAGTGCGGCTACCTTGCGTGCCAGCGCTTGCTGGTTCGGATTGTTGCCATACCGGCTGTAGAGGAGCTCTCCATCCGAGGGCTTGCCCCACAGGAACGTCGCGCTCTGGACGAGGGGAGGCACCACGGGGGCGCCCGGCTGGCGGGCGGCTTCTCCTCCGTGGATTCCCAGGGTGGAGGAGCCCGGACGGTTGCGTGACGGGAGGTCTGAGGACATGGGGAGGCACGGTTGAACGAGGGTCTCGGTCGTTCCGGGCGCCAAGGTAGAGCGCCGGCGGCGGCGGCGCGAGGCGTCGCTCCCGAACGTCCCGGAGACTCCCGGGGGCCGCCGGACGTGTCCGGAGAGGCCGCCCGCAGGCCCGCTGAACTGCCCGGACAGGCTCCTACAGCAGGTGGGACACGAGGCGGCTCAAGGCGTGCCATCGCCCGGTGATGGGACTCTGGAAGGCCAGATGCCGATGGACCAGGCGCTCCAGCGCGTCCCGCCCGTCGCGGCCGGGAAGGGCCTCCGTGACATCCTCGCCGGCCAGGAGCCCCCTGTCCTCCAGGACACGCCAGGTTGCGGCCTCCGCTGGCGTGGTCGCCCCGAGGAGCTCGAATCGTCCCTCGTCGGTCTGGGCCACCGCCGCCAGCCCCTGCCTCGACAGCACCACCTCGATCTGGTCCCGGTGGGGTTCCCGCACGCCGCGAAAGACGAAGAAGGTCCCGGAGCCTCCCGGACCCTGGGAGCGCTGGACGAGCTTCGCCACCACCTCGTCGGCGCAGGAGAAGTCCAGCACCGTGACCTCGGAGAGGTCGATGAGGGACAGCGACATCTCTCCCGTCTCGCCGAGCCGCGCCTCGATGGCCATGCGCACGGCGCGGCCCGTCGGCCGCGTCACCAGGTGGGAGTGCAGCGAGGCGACGGTCTTCTGGAGGAGGTCGCTTACGTCGATGGCGATGGGGTCCACCGGGCGCTCGCTCATCCCGCGCCTTCCGGGCTCCCGGCGGCCCTGGCCGGCAGCACGATGCTGATCTGGGCTCCGGGAAAGGGGGCCAGGCCGTCGACGAGAGGCGGGGTGTCGTCCCACTCGGGAACCTGACCGATGCGGGCGCTGCCGCTGCGGATGGTGATGGCGCCGTTCCACCGCTGGACCTGCCGCCGGATCTGTTGGATCCCCTGGCCGCGCCCCGAGTCCGGGAAGCGCGTGAGGCCGTGCAGGAAGGCTGCCTCCAGGGCCGTGGCGTCGCTCCACCGATCGCCGTAGCGCGCCGCGTGCTCGCTTCCCAGGGAGCCCCTGAACCCCCTGCCGAGGTCCATGACCGAGATGACCACCACCCACCGCCCCAACCGCCTCGACCAGTTGTACGCCTGGGCGGCCACCCACCCCGGCGACTCGGCGTGCTCGATGATGTTCTGGCAGACCTCGGAGAGGATCACGCTGAACTGGACCACTGAGGCGGCCGGGTAGCCCAGCCGCGACGCCAGGATGGCCCCGGAGCGCGACTGGACCCGGTTCACCACCTCGTGGACGTCCACGTTCGCCCGCACGGGCGTGATCTCCAGGAGCACGTCGGAGGATCCGCCACTCCGGCGCGGAACCCGGTCATCGAACTCGAAGATGCTCCGGGCCTCCTGGAAGAAGCCCATGCGGGAGAGGTATCCCAGGACGTCCGGATTCTCCGGAAGCTCCAGGCGTGGCAGCGCCCCGGTACGCTCACCGGCGACCGCGCCACCGGTGAGCAGGCCCACCATCCCGTTGGGATCCACCCATCGCACGTGCCGCCCGTCGAAGAGGGCACGCCCCGTCGGAGCCTCCGTGACACGATCGAAGAAGCCGTCCACGCTCTGGCCGTCGAGGGACCCGGGGATTGTGATGACCTCCACGACCTCACTCCTCCACGCCCGAGAGCTGGCCGCGGAGGTGGCGAAAGAGACCCCGCGCGCCCCGGTGCTCCACGTTTCGCGCCGCGAGCCGATTGGCTTCCTGCATGGCCACCTCCAGCCCGTCACCGGCCAGCAACCTGGAGAAGAAGGTAGCACCCCACACGTCCCCACACCCTGTGGGATCTCCAACCGCCGGCGCCCCCTCCCGGCCCACCAACCCGCTGCGGGCCGAGGTGGGCGCCTCCAGAGGCCGACGGCGGCGCCACGTGTCCGGGTCGGCCTCGAAGTCGCCACTGGCGACGTACGCGGCGCCCCGCGGCCCCAGGGTCACCGCCAGGAGCTTCAGGTGCGGGCCGAGCGCCTCGGCCGCGAGGTGCCAGGGGTCCCCCGTCGCCACGCCCAGGAGCGCGAACTCGTCCTCGTTCATCTGGACGCTGTCGAAGCAGCGCAGCCAGTCGCGCCACCCCTGGAGCGCCTGCGGCACGCGAAGCCCGGTGACGTTCATCCCCAGGAAGAGGGAGTGCAGGTCCGCATAGGTGGGCCCGGAGTATCCTGCGCGCAGCGCCATGGCGGTCTCCAGCGCCATCTCGAAGCCGGAGATGAAGTTCACGTACAGGGCGTCGCACATCTCCACGAGGGGCGCCAGCTCGGGCCATCTCCACGGCGGCACGCCACCGCTGAGGCGCTCGGCTCGCCGCTCCGCCGAGGAGTAGCGGAGCTCCACCCTGTTGTTGGGCTCGGGTACGACCACCAGGCCCGAGACATCGAGGCCGGGGATCTCGCGCAGGAAGCGGTAGGCGTCCTCCGCCAGGTCCCTCCCGACCTTCACGATGGGCAGGATGCTCCACCGCACCGGCAGCGCGGCCCGCAGCGCCGAGAGCGCGTAGGCGATGCCCCCCCACTCCTCGACGGGCTCCACCCGCCCGTCGCGATCCAGGATCCGATCCCAGACCAGAGTCCCCACGACGCCCACGGTGCGCCGCTCCACCGCGTCAGCCCGCCTGTCGGCCCGCGAGGAAGAGACCCGCTGCGCCGATGACCCCGGCGGTGTCGGGAAGCTCGCCGGGAACGATTCGGCACGCGCGCTCCGCCACGGGGAACGCCCGCTGTCGGACCTCGGCACGGAGGGGGTCGAACAGGTACGCGCCGGCCCGGGTGACACCGCCGACGATGACCACCATCTCCGGGTTGAGGATGTTCACGAGGTTGGCGATCCCGGCGCCGAGGATCCTGGCCGTCTCCTCCATCACTTCGCGTGCGTACGCGTCGCCGTGGACGACCGCCTCGTACACCGTCGCCGCCGTGATCGTCGCCGGATCACCCCCGGCGAGCTCCGAGAGAGTGGACACGGCCCCCCTCTCCACCCCCTCCCGTGCGCGTGCCGCGATGTTGGGCCCGGAGGCGTACGCCTCCAGGCAGCCGCGGTTGCCGCACTTACACGGCCGTCCCTCGACATCGATGGTCATGTGCCCGACCTCGCCCGCCGTCGAGGACGCGCCGTGGACGAGCCGACCGTCGAGGACGACGCCCCCGCCGATCCCCGTCCCCAGCGTCACCCCCACGAGGGAGCGGACGCCCCGCCCCACCCCTTGCCAGTACTCGCCCCACGTGGCGCAGTTGGCGTCGTTGTCGAGGTGCGCCGGAAGGTCCACCGCCGCGGACAGCCGCTCCCTCAGAGGGAAGTCCTTCCAATCGAGGTTGAACGGCTCGAGGACGACGCCGGCCTCCAGATCGAGGGGGCCCGGGCATCCGATACCGATGCCCGCCACGTCTCGACGCCGGCCGTCCACCTTCCCGAGGCCCTCCGAGATCACCTCGTCCACCATCGTGGCGATGTCCGCGACGGCCCCTTCCGCGTCACCCATGGATGCGGTGGGGGCCGACCGCAGCGCAACGGCTCCCCCTCCATCGGCGCGGACCAGCCCGACCACGACGTTGGTGCCGCCGATGTCCACACCCACCGCCCAGGACCGGCTCACGCGCTCCCCCCGTCGAGGAGGGATTCGGCCGTGGCCACGACGTCTTCGATAGCTATGAGATGCATGCACTCCTCATGAGCTTCTTGAAGCAGTGTACCCGCTCCGGACCGCGGACACTGGTTGCGAAAGCACGGCTTGCACGGGAGCGGTGCCCCGGTCACGCGCGCATCCCGCGCTCCTACCGGCCGGACCTCCGCAGGGTCGGAGGAGCCCCAGAGCGTCACGGTGGGGACGCCCACCGCGCCGGCCAGGTGCATCGGCCCGGTGTCGTTCGTCACCACCAGATGGCATATGGAGAGCAGCGCCGCCAGTCCCGGGAGGTCGGTGGCTCCACCTGCGTCCAGCGCTCCGGGTACACCCTCGGCCACCGTGCGCGTCAGATCCCGCTCGCCGGGCCCCCCGAGAACCACGATGCGGACGCCCCGGCGGGCCAGGGCGGCGCCCGCCTCGACGAAGCGCTCCACCGGCCACCGGCGAGCCGGAGCGTTCGAGCCGGGAAAGAGGCCCACCACCGGTGCCCCACCACCGAGCCTGTCCCGCCACGTGGCGGTCTCGGCGCCGGGGGGCGTCAGTGGGTGGTTGCGCGCCTCCGTGTCCGGATCCTGTCCCATGAGGAGCTTGTACTGGTTGATGCGATGGCGCCCCCGGAGGGCGCTCCGGGGCACCGGGTCCGCCAGCAGCCAGGTGCGCGCATCGCCCATGGTCCCCCTCAGGTGGGCGACGCCGCCCCAACGGAAGAGCCACGCGGCGCTGAACGAGGGGGTGAGCAGGACGCCTTCCCGGTAGCCGGCCGGGCGCAGCGCGCGCACGGCTCTCCACCATCCGGCGAGTCCGCGGTCGAAGGGCAGGACACGTCCGGGAAGCCCCGCCATCTCCAGGACGGGGGCGAGCCAACGCACCACCACGACATCCGAGCCGTCCGCCGCCAACGCCGGAAGCGCCATGACCACGTCACCGAGGTGGTTCGGGGCTCGCACCACCCGCCGTCGCGAGGCGCGGCCCGGGGGCGGGGGCGTCACTCGGATCCCAGGTTCAGCACCGCGAGGAAGGCCTCCTGCGGGATCTCGACGGTGCCCACCTGCTTCATGCGCTTCTTCCCCTCCTTCTGCTTCTCCAGGAGCTTGCGCTTGCGGGTGATGTCCCCGCCGTAGCACTTCGCCGTGACGTTCTTGCGCAGGGCCTTCACGTTGGTGCGCGCGATGACGTTGCCGCCGATGGCGGCCTGCAGGGACACCTCGTACTGCTGCCTGGGAATCAGCTCCTTCAGCTTGCGCACCAGGTCCCGTCCGTACTCGAACGCCTTCTCCCGGTGGATGACGACGCTGAAGGCGTCCACGGGGTCGCCGTTGACCAGGATGTCCAGCTTGATGAGATCGTCGGGACGGTACTCCAGGAACTCGTAGTCCAACGCGGCATATCCGCGGCTGCCGCCTTTCAGGCGGTCGTAGAAGTCGAGCACGATCTCGGACAGGGGCAGCTCGAAGTTCATCTCCACACGCTGGGGATCGAGGTAGCTCATGCCCTTGAAGACGCCGCGGCGCTCGTGGCAGAGCTTCTGCACGAACCCGATGTAGTCCGCGGGAAGCATGATGTGCGCTCTCACCACGGGCTCCGCGATGCTCTCGATCCGCCCCGGATCGGGCAGAGCCGTGGGGCTCTCCACCCGCTGCTCCGTGCCGTTGGTGAGCCGGACATGGTACTCCACGTTGGGCACCGTGGTGATGAGATCCACCCCGAACTCACGGTCGAGACGCTCCTGCACGATCTCCATGTGCAGCAGCCCGAGGAACCCGCAGCGGAAGCCGAAGCCGAGCGCTCCGGACGTCTCGGGCTCGTAGTGCAGGCTCGCGTCGTTCAGCTTGAGGCGCTGCAGGGCGTCACGCAGATCCTCGTAGTCGTCGGAGGATGTGGGGTAGAGGCCCGCGAATACCATGGCCCTCGCCTCCCGGTACCCGGGAAGCAGCTCGGAGGCGCGTCGGTCCGCGTCCAGGACGGTATCGCCGACCCGTGTGTCGGCCACCTCCTTGATGGCCGCAACCACGTATCCGACCTCCCCGGGCGCGAGCTCGGGCTGGGGCACGCGCCCGAGGCGGAGGTACCCCACCTCGGTGACCTCGTAGCGGCGGTCGACGTTGCCGAAGGTGATGCTCGTCCCCGGCCGGACCGTGCCGTCCACGATCCGCACCGAGGGCACGGCCCCCAGGTACTTGTCGTAGTACGAGTCGAAGATCAGCGCCCGCAGCGGAGCGTCGGGATCACCCGCGGGAGGCGGCACCCGGCTCACCACCGCCTGGAGGACCTCGTCGATGCCGACCCCCTCCTTGGCGCTGGCCAGCAACACCGAGTCGGGTTCCACGCCCAGGAGGTCCGCCACCTCGTTCCGCCTTCGCTCCGGCTCGGCGCCGGGAAGGTCGATCTTGTTCAGGACCGGGATGATCTCCAGGCCGGCGTCCAGCGCCAGGAAGAGGTTGGACAGCGTCTGGGCCTGCACGCCCTGGGTGGCGTCCACCACCAGGAGCGCTCCCTCGCACGCCGCCAGGGAGCGGGACACCTCGTACGTGAAGTCGACGTGTCCGGGCGTGTCGATGAGGTTGAGCTCGTACTCGCTTCCCGCCGGGTCGCGGTACAGCATGCGCACCGCGTGGAGCTTGATGGTGATCCCCCGCTCCCGCTCGAGGTCGTTGTCGTCCAGCACCTGCTCGCGCATCTGACGCCGGTCGAGGGTCGCCGTTCGCTCCAGCAGACGATCCGCCAGCGTCGACTTGCCGTGGTCGATGTGGGCGACGATGCAGAAGTTGCGAATATGGTCCAGGCGCACGTCGAATCGGAGCGGTCGAGGGACGGGAAGATGCCGGCTTCGTCTCCGGATCCCAGCCATGGATGGGGTGGAGACGAGGGAAAGCTAATGGAGCGTCCCGGGCCAGCCCAAACCCCGCATCCGTCGTCGTTGACGCTGCCGAAGCGCGCGCCCTACTCTTGAAGGAGCGCGGTGGTCCCCCCCTGCCCCGATTCGCGGGCCCTCCATTATTCCTCCCCGTCTCGGAGAGAGAGAATGAGCCCCATCCGTACGGCTGTAGCCGTCCTCGGAGTGGTTGTTGTCGCCGCGTGCGACATCCCGACTTCCCTCCCGAAGGTGGACCAGCGATGGATCCTTCCGGCGGACACCATGTCGATCTCCGTGGACCAGATGCTCCCATCGGGCGTTACGGTGAGCGACGGGGCCTTCGCCCTCACGGTGGATCCGTTCACGGCGGGGGAGGCACTGGGCACCCTGTGCGACGTCTGCACGAACGGTCCCGCCGTCTCCGTCCCCCCCTTCGACGCGACGTTCACCGACACCCAGCCGCTTCCCCTGGACGTGCAGGCCGTCACCCTCGCCAGCGGGTCGGTCCAGGTCGCCATCCACAACGGGTTCTCCTTCGACCCCATCGCCGGCGGCGGCACCCTCACCATCACGTTGAGGGACAGCGTAGCCGGAACCGTGATGGGCCAGGTGGTCCTGGACGGCGCCACCGACGCGTTGCCTCCGGACGCCACCGTCCAGCGGACCGTGGCCCTGTCGCCGGGCGCCGTGGGACCGACCCTCCTCGTCGCCTCCGAGGTCAACAGCGTCGGCGGGCAGCGGGCGACCTTCGTGAACACTGCGGACAGCCTCGTCGTCACGGCAACCCCTTCAGGGCTCCTCGCTTCGTCCGCCACCGTCGACGTGTCGAATCGCTCGGTGAGCATCTCCCCCATGAGCCTCGACGTCGGCGGCCTCGATCAGTCCATAGTCGACCACATCCTGGAAGGATCCATCGTGCTGGACGTCGCGAACCCGTTCGGGGTGGCGTTCGGCGGGACCCTGGTCATCGACTACCCCGGAGGGCAGGTGAGCAAGCAGGTGAGCGTGCCCGGCGGAGTGTCGACATCCACGACCGTCGACTACTCGCAGGACGAGTTTCGGCAGTTCCTGGGCCAGGACAACGTGTCCGTCTCGGGGACGGCCACCATCGCGCCGAACGCCGGCGCCGTTACGGTGACCCCGTCGCAGCAGGTGGATCTCCAGGCGAAGATCGACCTCACCCTCGAGATCGGCGGCTAGGAGGCCAACCATGAAGACGACGAACAGAGTGCGTGTCTCCGTCGGCGCGGTGGCCCTCGCCGTCCTCGGAGGACTCTTCCTCGCGGCTCCCGTGGCCGCGCAACTTCCCAGCGTCAGTGCGGCGACCCTGGGCACCGGCGGGAACAACACCGCCACCGTCCGGGGCTTCGGGGCCATCGGGGCCAACCCCGCCGGCCTGGGCATGCCCGGGCCGGGATTCTCCCTGGCCCTCGCCCCCATCCAGGCACTTTCGGGACTCGACCCCATAAGCTTGACGGACCTCGGTAATGCCGGCGGCAAGCTCCTCTCCGATGCCACCAAGGCGGATTGGCTGTCCCGGGTGACCCAGTCCGGAGGACAGTCCGGGACGGCTGCCGTCGGTCTCTCCGCCGTCTCCCTGAACGTGGGAAGGATCGGGTTCCAGCTCTCCACCATCGCGTCGGCGGACGTGGACATGGAGCCGAGCATCGTGGAGCTGGCCCTCTACGGAAACGCCGGGCGCACCGGCACCCCCGTCGACCTCGCGCTGGGTGGATCCTCGGGCGACGGCTTCGCCGTCACCACGGCGGGGGTGAGCGTCGGAATCCCGCTCCACGCGCAGACGGGCACCATGGCGCTGGGCGCTACCCTCAAGTACTCCATGGGCCAGGCCCTCGCCGTGGTCCGGGACCAGGGCGGCAGCGTCCAGAGCGACCCCGTCGCGGTGCGTGTGAGCTTGCCGGTGGTCTCCGTCGACCCGGACAGCTTCAAGATCAATAACGGGTCAGGGGTGGGCCTGGATGTGGGCTTCCAGATGAAGCGCGGCCGGACGGCCTTCGGGGCGGCCGTGATGAACCTCTTCAACACCTTTTCCTGGAACACGGACCGCCTCGTGTACCGCGCCGGCACCGTCGAGCTCCAGCAGGGGACCGACTCCACGAGCTTCGACAAGCAGGCCTACGGGTCGGCGCCGTCGGAGCTCAGGTCGGCCGTGGACGGCATGACGTTCAAGCCCACGGTGTCGGTGGGCGCGGCGTACGATGTCTGGCCGGACCTCACGGTCTCCGCGGATGCCCGCACCCGCTTCGGGGACGGCATGAGCATCGATCCCAAGACGCACGTCGGAGCCGGCGCGGAGTACCGGGGCTTCGGGTTCGTCCACGTGCGGGCCGGCCTCGCCGTCATCACCCGCGGCTACCAGGCCGGGGGCGGCCTGTCCCTCATCCTGGGGCCCGTGGACCTGTCGGCGGCGGCGGCCTTCCAGGGCGGCCAGGTCGGTCAGGCGACCCTCGTCCAGCTGACCCTCTCCTGGGGCGGCTACTGAGGCGGCACCGCCGAGATCGGACCGAGGGCCCGGTCCCCGTCACGGGGGCCGGGCCCTCGCCCTTCATGGCCGGGGCCGGCACTCCGTCGCTCCACCCCTCACACCCCACCACCCCCGCGACGGCGTACCGGCGCCCTAGCCGAGCCTCCACCACCTCCACCACCCCGCCGCACCGGGCGCGCTCTCGGGCGCCCGCCACCACCCCCCGTCCTGGACGGCCGGGCGACCGGACGACCTCCGCCGCCGCCGGTCTTCGGGCGGGGCTTCGCCACGGGTCGCGACGGTGCGCGTGACGGCGCGGGTCGAGGCGTCACCGTGGGACGTGGCGGCGCCGGCCGCGTCGTCACGGTGGGGCGCGACGGGGGCACGACCTCACGGCCCCGGGAGGGGCCGACATTGGCGCCCGTGCCGCCACCACGCCGAGAGGGAGACTCCGGCGCCACGCCGCTCGTGGGCCTCCGCAGGAGCGTGGGGCGCTCCTGCCCCGGATTCGCCGGCTTCGCCGGCACTACGGTCGTGGGACGCGTCCGTCGGCCAGCCGGCGCGGCCGGCGCCGCACGCTCCGTTCTGGGCACGAACACCCGCCGTTGCTGGGCCGGTGGCGTCGTGTTCCTGGGCACGGCGCGAGCCGGTCCCGCCCTGGGCACCGCATAGCGCTCCGGCGCCGCACTCGACGGCGGGCCTGCCCTCCCCGGCTCCAGGTAGTGCACCCCACGTGGAGGCGGCTGCCGCGTCCGGATCATGGGGACCCACGACTCCCCGGAAACCCTCTTCTTGAACTGGTACCGCGGCACCCCGAACCGGGACCGCGCCAGAACGACACGGGTGCCCTGGTACCGGTAGCTCGGCGAGTAGTAGGGGTCGTTCCAGATCACCACGCGGACCGCCGAGCACCCGTAGGCGTACGGGTCCCAGGCGCTGTAGCTCCGGTACCCATGGCACTGGTAGCACATGAACCGCGGGTACTCGTGGGCCTGGCCCACGTCGTACGTGGCGAAGTCCAGGGCGTAGGGAACGCTCTGCCAGTCGGGGATCAGATGGGACACGTGGTCGTCCATCGCTACGTACGGGTCGGTGTAGACGCTCTGCCCGACCTGACTGAGGTCCCACGCATGATCGTACGAGGAGTACCCGTAGGCGTCGAAGTCCAGGGGCTCGGAGGAAGCCACGATGAAGAAGTAGCCCTTGCCCGGATACTCGTCGACGTACCAGAAGGAGGACGACGGGAACAGGAGCCGATAGTCCCTGCCGGCCCGTGCGAAGTCGTCCTCCCCGGGGCTGCGCGGATACAGGAGCGTCACGGACCCGTCCGTGTCGATGTGGAAGAGCGCCACGTACGAGTCGGTGTTCACCCAGTAGTAGATGCGCACGCGATCACCCCGTTGGAGGACCGGATCCTCACCCCGATCCAACCAGATACGGGCCTCCATGGCCGTGTCCGGCGCAGCGTCCTGCGGTTCCTGGGCAACTGCGGGCACGGCGCCGGCGGCCAAGACCATCAGTCCGATTTGCAGGATTGCCGAGCGCATGGTGTCTCCCTGCGATACGTTCGCACGTCCCGGAGGCGTCGCAGGACCCGTGCCACCCCCGAACCGGAGGTGTGGCGGGCACGCCGGGCCGGGGCCGTCCCCCTCCGAGGACACACGATTTGGCGGTGAAGGACACACCCCACCGCTCCCCGCTCGCCAGCCCGGGCCGTTGAGTACGTGGCCTTCCCCGGATAGGTTCCGGGCCTCCCATGACCCAGGAATCCCGCACTCTTCCCCCGACCTCCCCAACGGACCTCCTCGATCCCGCCGCCCCCCTCCGGCCCGGCGGCATCGGTCTCGTCGCCCGGCCGGCCGCGGAAGGCCTCCCGAGGGGGCGGCAGCACCCCTTGGGCAACACTGACAAGGTGCGTCGTGGCGCCGTCTGATCCCATCGTCTCCGCCGTCGCCACGTGCGGGGCGTTCCGGGACCTCTCGGCCCGACTGCCCGGACCGGGTGGCCGCGCCGTCCTGGGAGGCGTCCGCGGCTCGGCGGCATCGGCGGTTCTGGCCGCCCTCGAGCGCGCGCACCCCGGGCGCGTCTTCGTAGCCCTCGTCCCGGCACCCGCGGAGGCGGCCGCCCTGGAGGCGGACCTGGACACGTTCTTCGGCGACTCCGGGCCCGCCCGTCTCTACCCGCAGAAGGAGGCCCTCCCCTACGAGGAGGCCGAGCCTCACCTGGAGATCGGCGGACTGAGGGTCGAGGCCGTGGAGGCGCTCTTCTCCGGGCGCGCCCACATCCTGGTCACGACGCCCCGCGCGCTCCAGGAGCGCGCTCCCATCCCCGGCCACCTAGCCCTCCTCCGTCTCAGCGTGCGCGTGGGAGACACCACCTCGTTGCCGTCCCTCGCGGCGGCTCTCGAGGAGAGGGGCTTCGAGCGCGTGCCCCTCGTCGAGGAGGTGGGTCAGTTCGCCGTGCGCGGCGGGCTGGTGGACGTGTTCAGCGTGGGGGCCGGCGATCCCGTGCGCATCGAGCTCTGGGGCGACGAGGTGGCTTCCATCCGTGCCTTCGACGTCCTCGACCAGCGCTCCACGCGCGAGCTGACGGAGACCCACGTCCTTCCCGTGGACTTTCGCCGTGGCGCGGACGACACCGAGACGGTGTCACGGTCGCTCCTGGAGCTCCTTCCCGGCGATGCCGTGGTGACGGTCGTGGGCGGCGCGAATGCCGGTGCCGACGCAGGCCGCACCTGGGAGCGCGTCGAGGCGCTGTACATCGACCTGGTGGACTCCGGCGCCGCGCCGCCACCGCCTTCATCTCTCTTCCTGTCCCCGGACGAGCTCGAGGGCCACCTCCGGCGGCTCCCCCTTGTGGAGCTCACGGCCGAGGTCCCCCAGGGCGGCCTCGACCTCGCCACCGCGGATCCACCCGCCATCGACCGGGACATGGGGAGACTGGACGCGTACCTCCGCGAGGGCGCCGCCCGGGGTCGGGAGACGCTCCTCCTGTGCGACAACGACGGCCAGCTGCAGCGCCTCGAGGAGATCCTGGGGGGCGCGGAGCGCATCCCGGCGGGCACGCGTCTGGCCATCGGAGCCCTCGCGGCGGGCTTCGAGCTCCCCACCGCCACGCCCCCTCTCCGGGTGCTGAACGACCACGAGATCTTCCGCCGCTCGCGACGCCTGCGACGTACCCGCCGCTTCCGGGGTGCGGTGGCCCTGGAGAGCCTCGCGCAGCTCGCTCCTGGCGACTACGTGGTGCATATGGACCACGGTGTGGGTCGCTTCGTGGGCCTGGAGCGCATCGAGGTGGCCGGCGAGGAGATCGAGGCGCTCGCCATCGAATACGCCGGCGCGGAGATCCTCCGCCTCCCGGTCTATCGACTCGACCTGGTGGAACGCTGGGTGGGCGAGTCCGACGACGCGACCCCGCCGCAGGTGCACCGCATCGGCGGCAAGCGGTGGAAGACGCTCCGCAGGAAGACGGAGAAGGCCATCGAGGAGATGACCGCGGAGCTCCTGCACCTGTACGCACGGCGCGCCCGGGCGCAGGGCCACGGGTTCGGCCCGGACTCCAGGTGGCAAAAGGAGATGGAATCCTCGTTCCTCTACGACGACACCCCCGACCAGCGCGCGGCCTCCGAGGACGTCAAGCGGGACATGGAGGCCCCCAGGCCCATGGATCGCCTCGTGTGCGGCGACGTGGGCTACGGCAAGACCGAGGTCGCCATCCGCGCCGCCTTCAAGGCCGTGCAGGACGGGAAGCAGGTCGCGGTGTTGGCCCCCACCACCATCCTCGTGGAACAGCACCGCCACACCTTCAGCGAGCGGCTCGCGGACTATCCGGTGACCGTGGCCGCCCTGAGCCGCTTCCGCTCCGCATCCGAGACCCGGGCGCTGCTCGGCCGGGTGGCCTCCGGAGGTGTGGACATCGTCATCGGCACGCACCGCCTCCTCTCCTCCGACGTTGCGTTCCACGACCTCGGACTCCTCGTGGTCGACGAGGAGCAACGCTTCGGCGTGAAGCACAAGGAGCGCCTCAAGCGCATGCGCACCAGCGTCGACGTGCTCACGCTCACGGCGACGCCCATTCCACGCACCCTCTACCTGTCGCTCTCGGGCATCCGGGACCTGTCCCTCATCCGCACGCCTCCGCGGGACCGAATGCCCATCTTCACCCACGTGCTCCCGTGGACGGATCAGATCCTCCTGGAGGCGCTGCACCGCGAGCTGGATCGCGGGGGGCAGGCGTTCTTCCTGCACAACCGGGTGGAGACCATCTACACCGTGGCCGAGGAGGTGCGTGCGCTGGTGCCCGACGCGAAGGTGGCGGTGGCCCACGGCCAGATGCCGCCCGCGGAGCTCGACGAGGTGATGCGTGCCTTCGTCGACGGAGAGGTGGACGTTCTGGTGTGCTCGTCCATCATCGAGAACGGTCTCGACGTCCCCAACGCGAACACGCTCATCGTGGACCGCGCCGACCGCTTCGGGCTCTCCCAGCTCTACCAGATTCGTGGCCGCGTGGGGCGCTCCGACCGCCGGGCGTACTGCTACCTTCTCGTGCCCGAGGAGCTTCCCGAGGACGCCGACCGGCGCCTCAAGGTCCTGGAGCACTACACCGAGCTCGGCAGCGGGTATTCCGTGGCCCTCCGGGATCTCGAGCTTCGCGGTGCCGGTAACCTGCTTGGTGCCGACCAGTCGGGCTTCGCACACCAGGTGGGGCTGGACACCTATCTCCGGCTGCTGGAGCGCACCGTGGAGCGCATGCAGAAGGGTGAGGACGTGGACGAGTACCCGGACCCGGATGTGGCTCTGGGCGGACCAGCGTATCTTCCCGAGGGGTATGTGGAGGACGCGGGCCAGAAGCTCCACCTCTACCGCCGGCTGTCCCGGGTGCGGACTCCGGGAGAGGTGGAGGCCCTGGGGCACGAGATGGCCGACCGGTTCGGGCCCCTCCCTGCCGAAGCGAAGCGGCTGCTGGAGGCGGCGACGCTCAGAATCCTGGGGCGAGCCGTGGGGGCGGAGCGGATCCTCGTGCAGGACCGCGCCGCGCGCCTGAGCTTCAGGGCGGGGGTGGTTCCGAAGGTGGCGGACCTGGACGGTCCTTTGAGCGCCCGTCAGGTCGCCCTGGAGGTGCGGAGAATCGAGCCGCTGTCGCTGATTCTGCGACAGGTAGGGACGTTGGACCTCGGGGAGACCGTGACGATCGCCTTGGCGGCGTTGCGCACCGAGGAGCGCGGCGAGTCATGACGTCGTCGCAGGAGCGGTGGACTTCATGAGCATGCAGATCGATCCCCTGGGAGACCCGATTCGATGAACAACACGTGGAGAGCGCTGGCCGCCGTCGTCATGATCGTGCCGGCGGCGTGCAAGAGCGCCCCGGACAACGCCGGCGTCGTGGCCCGGGTGGGAGACCACACGTTCACCGTCGACCAGGCGGTGAAGCTCCTCGAGGATCAGGAGAACATCCCCGACCGGGCGGACGTGGTGAAGGCGGTGGCGAACTTCTGGACAGACTACACGCTCCTGGCGGACGAAGTCGCGAAGGACTCCACGCTGAAGGACATCGATCTCGAACCGCTGGTGAGGCAGCAGCTCGATCAGCAGATGATCTTCGACCTGCGTGACTCCGTGATCCAGGTCGACACCGCGATCTCCGACGCGGAGCTGAAGACCCTCTACGAGCAGCAGGCTCCGGGGGTCCGCATCACCGCCAGCCACATCCTCTTCTCGTTTCCCGACCAGGCGACGCAGGCGCAGCGGGACTCGGTACGGAAGCTGGCCGAGTCGGTACGGAAGCGGGCCGTGGCAGGTGAGGACTTCGCCACCCTGGCTCGCGAGTACAGTCAGGACAAGGGAACGGCCGCCAAGGGAGGGGAGCTGGGGAGCTTCGGCCGGGGAGATCTCGCTCCTCCCCTCGAGAAGGCGGCGCTGGCCCTGGAGCCGGGGCAGATCAGCGACGTGGTGGAGTCTCCGTACGGCCTGCACATCATCCGTCTGGAGTCGAAGACGGTGCCGAAGTTCGAGGAGATGCGCGATTCGTTCCGCATCCGGGTGCAGAACCAGCGCTACGCCAAAGCGGAGTCCACCTACGTGGCCGGACTCGAGGCCAAGGCACAGCCCGAGGTGGCGGACGACGCCGTGGCCCTGGTCAAGGAGATCGCGAAGGACCCCGCGGTGACCCTGTCCCGGCGCGCGGCCGGGCGGCCACTGGTGTCGTACGAGGGTGGCGCCGTGACCGTGGGCGAGTTTCAGCTCCTGCTTCAAAGTCGCTCCGACCAGCAACAGTTCAGCCAGAGCGTGCAGCAGGCCACCGACCAGCAGATCGACGACTTCCTCCGCAACCTGACGCAGAGGGATCTCCTGGTGGCCGAGGCGAAGAAGGCCGGCCTGGAGCCTCCCCAGGCACGCGTGGACTCGCTGGTGCAGAGCCTCCGCGGCCAGCTCCTTCGTGTGGCCGGAGTGATCGGCGTGCGGCAGCTGGACAGGGCGCCGGGTGAGGCGTTGGCGCCCGCCGTGGACCGGGCGGTGCTGCAGTCCCTCCAGGACATCCTCACAGGGGCGAAGGAAGTGGTGCCTCTGGGCCAGATCGCGTTCCAGCTCCGGGCCGGGGCGTCCCCCTCGATCTTCGACGCGGGTGTGAACCAGGTCGTCGCGGAGGTGGGGAAGGTCCGCGCCGCGCGGCGTGCCGGTCCCTCGGGCCCCGGCGGACGCGGCGCGGGCGCCGGGGGAACCACGGGAACCACGGGGACCGCGGGGACCGCGGGGAGCACGGGGACCGCGGGGAGCACGGGCGCCGCAGGAGCCACGGGAGGCGCCGAGCCGTCTCCCAAGCCCGCCGGTGGACGGCACCGCTGACGACGGGAACCCGCATGACATCAGGGGTTAGGACCTCACGATGATGATCCGCACGATCCGTCGCGCCACGGTGACGGCCGCCGCCTTGATCGCCTTGGGCGCCGTGTCCGTGGTCGCGCAGACCCAGGACAACGACCCCACCATCGTCGACAAGATCGTCGCGGTGGTGGGGGATTCGGTGATCCTGCGCTCCCAGCTCGACGAGGCCAGACAGCAGATCCAGCTGCAGGGCGGCACGGTTCCCCTCGGGGGCCCCGCCCTCGACCAGTTCAACAAGAACCTGCTGAACCAGCTCGTCGACAACCTCCTCGTCCTCCAGGCCGCGGAGAAGGACACGCTGGTCAAGGTGGACGAGGCCCAGGTGGACCAGACGGTCAACGACGAGATCCAGCGGCGCAGCCAGGCGTTCGCCGGGGGCGGCCCCGCGTTCCAGCAGGCCCTGCTGAAGCAGGGCTTCACGCTGGCGGAGTACCGCGACTACCTGAAGAGCCAGGTGCACCAGCAGCAGATCTATCGTGCGTACATGCAGCTCCGCCTCCAGGACGCCCCGCCGGTGGAGGTCAGCGAAGACGAGCTGCATGCGGCCTTCGACAGTGCGAAGAGCACGCTCCAGCAGCGTCCCCGGACGGTCTCCTTCTCACAGGTCATCATCACGCCCACGCCTTCCGATTCCGCCTGGGCGGCGGCCAAGGCCAAGGCCCAGGCCATCCTGGACAGCATCCATGCGGGCGCAGATTTCGCGACGCTCGCAGAGAGGTACTCGCAGGACCCCGGGACCGCGAGCAAGGGCGGGGAGCTCGGCTGGTTCCGGCGGGGAGCGGTGATCAAGCCCCTCGAGGACGCGGCCTGGAGCCTGTACGTCGGCGGCGTGAGCGGGCTGGTGAAGTCGGACATCGGCTACCACATCGTGAAGCTGGAGCGTGCGCGCCTCGGCGAGCGGGACGCGCGACACATCCTCATCCGACCGGAGCTGACTGCGGCGGACGTGGCGCTGGCCCAGCTCCGGGCCGACTCCGTCGCGAATATGGCACGGGCGGGAACGTCCATGGAGAAGCTCTACGACACGTACTCCGACTCCACGGCTCCGGACACCATCGCGGACATCGCCTTCAACCAGATGAGCCAGGTCCTGCCCCCCGCGTACGGCCAGGCGCTCCAGACGGCCTCCGTCGGCCAGGTGCTGGGTCCCCTCGAGTACACCACCGCCCAGGGCGAGAAGCGCTTCGCCGTGCTGCGGGTGAACCAGATCCGGCAGGCGGGCGCGTACACGTTCGACGACGTGAAGGCGGAGCTCGCACAGAAGGTCAAGCAGGACAAGCAGGTCGAGAAGATCGTCGAGGACCTCAAGCGGCACACTTACATCGACATCCGCATGTAGCCGTCGGCCATGAGGAAGCCTCGCATCGCCGTGACACTGGGTGATCCTCGCGGCATCGGGCCCGAGGTGGCGTCCCGGGCCGTCGCGTCGCTCCTGGCGGAACACGCCGATGCCGAGGTGCTCCTCGTCGGTCCCCCCGAGACGCAGGGGGGCCCCGCACGTCCGGACGTCGCGACGGACCCCTGGGACGGGACCGAACGGAGCGCGGGACACGTCTCGGTCCAGTCCATCCAGCTCGCCGTGGAGCTCATCGGCGGGGGCCATGCCGACGGCCTCGTCACCGCTCCGGTGCACAAGCCGGCGCTGCACGCCGCCGGCCACGTCTATCCCGGCCAGACCGAGCTCCTCAAGGCGCTCTCCGGAAGTCACGAGGTCGGGATGTTCATGGTGGCGGAGCGTACACGGATCGGAGGCGCGCTCCGCATCCTCCTCGCCACGACCCATATTCCGCTCCGCGACGTGGCGGGGGCCGTGACTCAGGAGCTTCTGACGGCGCAGACGCGGCTTCTCCACGAGTCCCTTCGGGAGGGATGGAGGATCGCCCAGCCGTGCATCGCGCTGTGTGGCCTGAACCCCCACGCCTCGGACCGCGGGCTCTTCGGCGACGAGGAAGAACGTGTGTTCTCTCCCGTGGTGGAACGGCTGCGGAGCGAGGGCATGGACGCCCGGGGACCGTTCCCCGCGGATACCGTGTTCGACCGCGCCCTGGGCGGCGAGTTCGACGCGGTCGTGGCGCCGTACCACGATGTCGGCATGGCCGCGTTCAAGACGGCCTCCTTCGGCACCGGCGTGAACGTCACGCTGGGTCTGCCCTTCGTGCGCACGTCACCGGATCACGGCACCGCCTTCGATCTGGCGGGAGCCGGGAAGGCCGACCCTTCGTCCATGCTCGAGGCCCTGCGCCTGGCCGTGCGCCTGGCCGCCACGCGCCTGCGGACGGATCCCGAGAGTGGCTAGTCCACTGCCCCGGAGCCTCGCACCGGAGGCCTCGATGAAGACGGGCGGGGCTTTCGTTGCGAGCCCCGGGCACCCGCGCGGGGGCGCGGGTCGGGGGTACCCCCTTCACCATGGACCTGCTAGTGTCGTGGTGGCCGCCGAGGGGGCCGCCCACCACGCGCGACTCTCCGTTCCGGGACATCACGGGGTCCGGTGATCAAGCTCACGAACGTCTCCAGGGAGTATCCCCGGCGCGGGTACGCGCTCCGGGACGTCTCCTTCCATCTTCCCAAGGGTGAGTTCGCGTTCCTCACCGGGCACTCCGGCTCCGGCAAGACCACCACCTTGCGCCTCGTCCACATGATGGAGCGCCCCACCGCGGGAGAGGTGCGGGTCACGGGCTACTCGTCTCAGCTCATCTCGACCCGCGAGGTGTGGAAGGTGCGTCGGCGGGTGGGATTCGTCTTCCAGGATTTCCGTCTCCTTCCCGGCCGCACCGCCCTGCAGAACGTGGCCTTCGTT
Source organism: Gemmatimonadota bacterium (assembly GCA_022340865.1). Taxonomy (GTDB): domain Bacteria; phylum Gemmatimonadota; class Gemmatimonadetes; order Longimicrobiales; family Gaopeijiaceae; genus SZUA-318. Next base: position 8,166 of record JAJDNC010000103.1, on the reverse strand, counting down.
CTCGAGGTGACCGGTACGCCCAGGAAGGAGGTCATGCCCCGCGCACAGCGACTCCTGGCTCAGGTGGGCCTGGCGCCCAAGGCGGGGGCGATGGTGAACGAGCTGTCGGGAGGCGAGCAGCAGCGCGTGGCCATCGCCAGGGCCCTCGCCAACGACCCCTTCCTGCTCCTCGCCGACGAGCCCACGGGCAACCTCGACGAACGGGCTTCCCGGGGCATCATGGACCTGTTCTGGGACATCAATGCCCGAGGCATGGCCGTGCTCATGGCGACCCACGACCTCGAGCTGATCCGCAAGTACCCCCGCGGCAGGGTGTTGGAGCTGGACAACGGCAACCTCGTGTACGACTCCCAGCAGGCGTGAGGCATCCCCGTGTACGCGCTACGTGAAGCCTTCGCTGCGTTTCGCCGCACCCCGGTGCTCACGGGGCTCTCGTCGGCCATGGTGGGGCTCGCCCTCTTCGCCGTCGGGCTCTTCGCCCTGGCGTCCTACAACCTCCATCTCGCGCTCAGCGCTATCGAGGAGCGCGTGCAGATCGTGGTCTATCTGAGGGACGACGCCCGCCAGAGCGAGATCGACCTCGCGGAGAAGGAGCTCGGAGAGCTCCCCCAGGTGGCGCAGGTGCACTATGTGTCCAAGCGCGAGGCCCTGGACAACGCGAAGAAGGAGCTGCCCGACTTCGCCGACCTGTTCTCGACCTCGGAGGTGAACCCCCTCCCCCAGTCCCTCGAGGTGGAGCTCAAGTCGGGGTCACGCACCCGCCCGGTGGTGGAGAGCATTGCGCGGAAGGCCTCCTCCTATTCCTTCGTCGAGGACGTCCAGTACGGCAGGGAATGGGTGGACAAGCTGTTCATGCTCCGGCGCATCGGTGCGGTCACCACCGTGGTCCTCGGCGCCGGGTTCTTCCTGGTGGCGGCGGTCATCATCGGCACGGCGCTGCGCATCGCGATCTTCGCCCGCCGCGAGGAGATCCACGTGATGCGCCTGGTGGGAGCGAAGAACGGGTTCATTCGCCGGCCCTTCCTGCTGGAGGGCGCCATGGCGGGTCTCCTGGGCGGCCTGCTGGCGTGGCTGCTCACCTACGCGACGTATCGCGGAGCCTACGCCTTCCTCTTCGCCGTCGCCTGGATTCCCGGAGCGTGGGTCCTGGGAGCCCTCGCGGCGGGTGCGCTCTTCGGGGCGCTCTCCAGCGGGATGGCCATTCGGCGGCATCTGAGAGACCTGTGAGGGAAGGCGGAAGGGGCATGGGGACGCGGCCCTCGGCCGCAAGGCTCCTTCTCGTGGGTCTTGTCGCCCTCCTGGCTGCCGGAGCGGCGTCGCCGGCCCTCGCGCAGCAGACGGATCTCAACAAGCAGATCCTGGAGAGCCAGAGGCGCCTCGAGGAGATCCGCGCCGAGCGGACGCGCCTCCAGCAGCAGATGGAGACCATGCAGGCCCATGTCCGCGACGCCAGCACGGAGCTGGTGAACATCGAGAGGCAGTTGTCGGCGTCACGATCGGTGCTTGCGGAGGTGACCTTCCAGGTGGACGCGACCTCCAAGCAGGTCGAGGAGACCACCAAGCAGCTCGTCGAAACACGCGAGCGGAGCGCGGTGGCCCGCGCCACCCTTGCCCGTCGCCTCCGCGACATCTACGAGATGGGCCCCCTGCGCACCGTGCGTGTCCTGCTCGGCGCCACCTCGTTCACGGACCTGCTCAACCGGTATCGCTACCTGCAGCGGGTGGCGGCGTACGACAGGGGGCTGGTGGAGCACGTGGCGGACCTCGAGCAGTCGCTGACGCAACAGAACGAGGACCTGCAGCGGAAGATGGCACGCCTCGGCACCTTGCGTCAGACGCGCCTCAGCGAGCTCGCCCAGCTCAAGAGCATGGAGGCCGAGCGGCAGACCGACCTCTCCGATCTACGCACGCGGACATCCAAGGCGAAGTCGAGGCTCGATCGGCTCGACTCAGACCAGAAGAACGTCACGAGCCTCATCGCGGACCTCGAGCGCCAGCGGCTGGAGGCGGCGCGCCGCGCCGCGTCCGCGGCAGGGCCTCCGGGGACCACGTTGAGCACGGAGGACGAGGGGACGCTCTCCTGGCCGGTGGACGGCAGGATCATCTATCGCTTCGGTAAGGATCGACGTCCCAACGGCGTGGTGCTGCGCTGGAACGGCATCGGCATCGCGGCTCCGCCCGGGACGCCGGTGCGAGCGGTTCGCGGCGGCCGCGTCGTTCTGGCCGGACCCTTCGAGGGGTATGGTCCCACCGTCGTGATCAGCCACGGCGACGGCTTCTACACCCTCTATCTCTACCTGGAGGACATCGGGGTGGTGGAGGGTCATGAGGTGAAGACGGGTCAGGTGGTGGGCACGGTGGGAGGGGCCGACACCCCGGAGGGGCCGCACGTGGAGTTTCAGATCCGCGCCCCGGTGGACGGGGGCGCGCCCCAGGCTCAGGATCCCCTGAAATGGCTCAAGAGCAAGGGATCCGGCCAGTGACCGAGCTGCACCCCCTCGCCGGGCACGATGAGGCGCGAGCCGCCCTGATCCAGGCGAATGCGGCCGCTCGGCTCCCCGCCGCGCTGCTCGTCCAGGGGATGCGCGGTGTGGGCAAGCAGCGGCTGGCCCTGTGGCTGGCCCAGCTCCAGCTCTGCGAGGCGCCGACCCGGGAAGGGCCTTGCGGCACTTGCCGCCCCTGCCGGCTGGTGCTGGGCCTCGAGCACCCGGATCTGCACTGGTACTTCCCGGTGTCCCGTCCCACGGGCGTGTCCGGAGACCGCCTCTCGGAGGCCCTGGAGTCCGCGAGGGCCGACGCCCTGGCCGAGCTCCGCGAGCAGCCCCTGAGGCCAAGTCTCGGAGACGAGATGCGCGGTCTCTACCTGGGCCTGATGCAGAGCCTTCGGAGGCGTGCGCAGTCCCGCCCCACCCTATCCGCGGTGCAGGTGTTCATCATCGCGGATGCCGAGCTCCTGGTGCCGCAGGAGTCCAGCCCGGAAGCCGCCAACGCCCTTCTCAAGCTCCTGGAGGAGCCCCCGCAGTGTACCCGCATGATCCTCACGTCCAGCGAGCCCGGCCGTCTCCTCCCCACCATCCGGTCCCGCTCGGTGCCCCTCCACCTCTCCCCCTTGAGCACGCGCAATGTGGCCTCGTTCATGGTTGCCCACCTGGGCATCGAGGATGATGTCGCCACCTGGGCCGCCACGCTGGGACAGGGATCCATCGGGCGCGCCCTCGGCTTCCTCCCCGACGACGACGGCCCCGGTCCGCTGGAGACCCTTCGACGCGATGCCTTGAAGCTCCTGGAGGCCGCCCTCGTGGGTTCTCCCGCAGCGGGCTTCGCCGCCGCCCTGGAACAGTCCTCCGCCGGGGCCAGGCGACTCGTCGAGCTCTTCACCTTCGGGGAGGAGTGGCTGCGAGACCTGGCCGCCGTCGCCTCCGGCGCCGAGGAGCGGGTCCTCAGCCAGGACTCTGTCGACCGCCTGCGGGCGATGGCGGCTCGCCTCTCCGCCTCGCCCGCCGACCTCGCCAGGGCCTTCCCGGCGTTCGAGGAAGCCCGGGAGCTCGCCCGGGGAAACGTGAATCCCCAGCTCATCGTCTCGGGTCTCGTCCGGCGTCTTCGCGAGTCACTCCTCACGCCGGCCCCGGCCGGAGCGAAGGCTTGACCATGGCCGCCAGCCTCACACACTACGACGACGAGGGGCGCCCACGCATGGTGGACGTCACGGGCAAAGGCGTCAGCCGGCGCTTCGCCAGGGCAGAGGGGCGGATCGTCATGTCCGAGGCGACCCTGGAGCGGATCCGGAGCGGGGAGCTCGCCAAGGGGAATCCGTTGGCCGTGGCCGAGCTCGCCGGGATCATGGGGGGCAAGCGAACCGCCGATCTCATCCCCCTGTGCCACGCGCTGCCTGGTGCCACCGTGGCCGTGACCGCGGCGCTGGACGACTCGCTCCCCGGTGTGGTGGTGGAAGCCGAAGCCCGGGTGAGCGGGCCCACCGGCGTGGAGATGGAGGCCCTCACCGCGGTCTCGGTGGCGCTGCTCACCGTCTACGACATGCTCAAGGCCGTGGACCGGGGGATGCGCATCGAGGGGATCCGCCTCCTCCACAAGGAGGGTGGCCGCTCGGGGAGCTGGGACGCGGGGGGATAGCCGGCGGAGCCCTCTTCGCGGGCCTCCGGCGTCTCTCTCAGCGGCGTCCTCCGGCGGACCTCCGCGCCCTGGGGGCCACGGGCACCGTGATGCGCTGCCCGATCTGCAGACGTCGGGGCCGGATGCCGGGATTGGCGGCTACGATGTCGGCGACGCGCACGCCGTACTTCCGCGCGATCCGAGTCAGGTTCTCCCCCCTGGATACCCGGTGCACGACGAAGGTGACCCGCTTGCTGGGCGGGATGTGCGGGTAGTTCTCCCGAAACGTCTTCCCCTGCCCTGCCGGCACCCGCAGCACGGTCTTTCTGCCCGGGGGCGTGATGCCGCGCACGATCTCGGGATTCAGGCGCTCGATCTCCGCCTGGGGGACCTCCGCGGCCCGGGCCACCACGTCCATCGTGGTCGCGTCCGGGACGACCACCTCGTCGTAGTCGAAGCCCAGCGAGTCCTTCGGCACGTCGACGCCATGGGCTTCCGGGTTCTTCGCGATCTGCACCGCGGCGAAGAACTTCGGCACGAAGTCCCGGGTCTCCGCCGGAAAGCGGTTACGCAGCTTCCAGTAGAGGGAATCCGTGCGCGGCTCCAGGGGCGCGTACCGGTCCAGGATGTGCTCCACGCGGACAGGTCCGGCGTTGTACGCCGCCAGCGCCAGGAACCACGACCCGAACTGGCCCTTGAGGGTCGTCAGGAAGTGCGCGGCGGCGGCGGTGGCCTTGACGGGATTGCGGCGCTCGTCCAGGAGCGGCCCGACCCGCATCCCGTAGCCCCTCGCCGTGCTCGCCATGAGCTGCCAGAGCCCGGCCGCGCTGGCTCTGCTCACCGCCCGGGGGCTGTACCCGCTCTCCACGATGGGGAGATACCGGAGCGAATATGGCATGTGCCGGTTCGCCAGCGTGGAATCCACCATCGGCCCGAACTGGTCCATGCGCTCCAGGTACCCCGGCAGCCAGCGCGAGCCTTTGGTCTCATAGAAGTCCACCCAGTGGGAGACGCGGGCCTGGAACTCCGGGTTCCGCGCCACCGCGGAGCTGAGGATGGCGTCGCGGACGACAGGGGGCGGGGGCGTGAAGAAGGCACGGTCGAAGTCGTGACCGCCCAGGTCGGGATCCGGAAGCGCGATACGCGGCGTCGGCAGAGGGGCGGGGGTGTAGGGCAGCGGCAGGGGTGTAGTGGCGCACGCGGCCAGCACTCCGCATACGAGGATCAGCACGGTTCGGGCGCCGCCGCCGTGGGCGCGGCGTGCCTCCGCCTTCGCTCGGGAAGGGGGACCCACGGCGACCGGAGTCGCGGGCCTCATCCGACCACCCCGTCAGTCCAGCAGGTCGTCCACCGCCGCCAACAGGCGATCGACGCTGTCGTGGGTGGCGCCGGCGCCCATGAGCCCGATGCGCCAGATCTTGCCCTTCGCGGGACCCAGGCCGCCGCCCACCTCGATGTCGTACCGCTCCAGCAGCGCCTTACGCAGCGGCGCCTCCGCCACGCCTCCCGGGAGGGCGGCGGACGTGAGCTCCGGCAGCCGGTGGCCCTCCTCCGCGAAGAGCGTGAAGCCGCGCGCCTCCAGCTCGCCCTGGAGGCGCGCCCCCACCTCCGCGTGGCGCGCGTAGCGGGCCTCGAGACCCTCCTCCTCGATCATGACCAGCCCTTCGTGGAGGGCGTACATCATGTTGATGGGCGCCGTGTGGTGGTACTTGCGCTCCGAGCTCTCCCCCACGTAGTCGGCCAACAGCGAGGCGTCGAGGTACCAGCTCTGGCATGGGTGCTTCCGGCTGCGGACGCGCTCCAGGGCTCTCGGGGAGAACGTCATCGGCGAGAGGCCCGGCGGTACGCCGAGGCACTTCTGGGTGCCCGAGTAGCACACGTCGATGCGGTGGGCGTCGACCTCCACCGGGATGCCCCCGAGGGAAGTGACGGCATCGACGACGTACAGCGTTTCGGTGCCGGCGAGATAGCTCCCGAGCTCGTCCAGCGGCTGGCGCACGCCGGTGGACGTCTCCGCGTGAACGACCGCGACCAGGCGAGCGTGCGGGTGGTCCCTGTGCGCCTGCACGAGCTTCGTGGGGTCGATGATGTGCCCCCAGGTCTCCTCCACCGCCACTACCTCGGCACCCATGCGACGGGCCATCTCCGCCAGGCGGCCGCCGAAGACGCCGTTGATGCCGATGATGGCGGTGTCGCCCGGCTCCAGGAGGTTGGCCAGGGCGGCTTCCTGACCGGCGGAGCCGGTTCCAGACACAGGGAACGTCAGCGGGTGTGCCGTGGAGAACACCTGCCTCAGGCGTGCGTTCACGTCGTCCATCACCTGGAGGAACTGGGGGTCCAGGTGACCTACGGTGGGCCGTGCCATCGCCTGCAGGATGCGGTCGTGCACCGGGGAGGGGCCGGGGCCGAGCAGAAGCCGCGGTCGGATGGGGAACGGAGCGCTCATCGGTTCCTCTCGTTGGGGCCGGGGCGCATCGCCCCGCCCTTCTATATTCGGTAGTTGGGTGCTTCCCGCGTAATGGTCACGTCGTGGGGATGTGACTCCCGCAGCCCGCCCATGGTGACGCGGATGAAGCGGGCCCGGCCGCGCAGCGCCTCCAGGGACTCGGCGCCGCAGTACCCCATGCCGCTGCGCAGGCCTCCCACGAGCTGGTACAGCGTGTCGGAGACCGGCCCCTTGTACGGTACGCGGGCCTCGATCCCCTCCGGCACGAGCTTGCGCACATCGCGCTCGCCCTCCTGGAAGTACCGGTCCGCCGAGCCCTCCTCCATGGCGGAGAGCGAACCCATGCCTCGGATGGTCTTGAAGCGCCGGCCTTCGAGGAGAAAGCTCTCCCCGGGCGACTCGTCGGTGCCGGCGAACATGGAGCCCATCATCACGGACTCGGCGCCGGCAGCCAGCGCCTTCACGATGTCACCGGAGTAGCGCACACCTCCGTCGGCGATGATGGGCACCGCACCGTCCACGCCGTCCACCGCGTCCATGATGGCCGTGAGCTGAGGGAGCCCCACCCCGGTGACCACACGGGTCGTACAGATCGAGCCCGGCCCGACGCCGACCTTCACCGCGTCTACCCCCCGCTCCACGAGAGCCTTCGCTCCTTCGGTGGTGCCGACGTTGCCGCCCACGAGCTCCACGTCCGGGAAGCGCTCCCGAACCCGAGCCACCGCCTCGAGCACACCCTCGGAGTGGCCGTGGGCGGTGTCCACGACGAGGACGTCCACGCCGGCCTCCACCAGGAGCGCGGCGCGCTCCAGGTCCTTGTGCGCGGCGCCCACCGCGGCACCCACGCGCAAGCGCCCGTGCTCGTCCTTGCACGCGTCGGGATACTGCTGGCGCTTGAATATGTCCTTGACGGTGATGAGCCCACGCAGGACCCCCTCGGCATCCACGACGGGGAGCTTCTCTATGCGGTGGCGGTGCAGCAGTTGGCGCGCCTCGTCGAGGGTGGTGCCCACCGGTACCGTCACCAATCCCTCCGACGTCATGACCCTGCGGATGGGTTGGTCGAGCTCCGTCTCGAACTGGAGGTCCCGATTGGTGATGATCCCCACCAGCCTGCCTCCGTCCTCGACGATGGGTACGCCGCTGATGGAGAACCGCGCCATGAGTCGGTGCGCGTCCCGGAGGGTGGCATCGGGTGTCAGGGTGATGGGATTCAGGATCATCCCGCTCTCGGAGCGCTTGACGCGATCCACCTCCTCGGCCTGTCGCTCGGGCGTCAGGTTCTTGTGGACGATGCCCATGCCGCCCTCACGGGCCATCTGGATGGCCATCTTCGCCTCGGTCACCGTGTCCATGGCAGCCGAGAGCAGCGGGATCTGAAGGCGGATCTTCCTGGTCACCCGGGACGACACGTCCGTGTTCTTCGGGTGCACCAACGAGTGGCCGGGAACCATGAGAACGTCGTCGAAGGTCAGCCCTTCCTTGACGACGATGCCTCGGCGGCTGGAACCCTCGCCCATCAGCGGCCTCTCGAGTCGGTAGCGTTGTTCGCGGTGTTCATGGTGTCAAACGTCGAGCGCCCGCCCCCGGTTGGGTCCCGTTGGGGAGGT
>JAJDNC010000086.1 GCA_022340865.1 Gemmatimonadota bacterium | reverse complement strand
GAGCGGGCGGGCGAGGCCATTCGGGTGGTGCCCCGGGGGCGTGCTGAGCCCGGGCTCTCCGTCGAGGAGCGCCTCGCCCTGTTCGACGAGGGGACGCGGCGCCACGAGAGGCGCTGGGAGGGGGTGAGCCCCGCGACGGACACGTCGGAGGGCCGCGGGTGGAGCCGCGAGGAGCTGCACGAGCGTGGCCGCGCTGGTTGACACCAACGTCCTCGTCTACCGCCACGATCCGCGGTACCCCGTGAAGCGCGCCCGGGCCGAGGCGCTGCTGCGGAAGGGCATCGAGGACCAGTCCGCGCGCATCGCCCATCAGGCCGTCGTGGAGTTCATGGCGGCGGTCTCCCGACCCCTGCCCGACCTCGGTCCCCTCCTCACCCCACTCGATGCGCGCCGGGAGACGGAGGAGCTGCTGCGCCTCTTCCCCGTCCTCTACCCCGACGCCCACCTCGTCCGCGTGGCGCTCCAGGGCATGGCCGCCTACGAGCTCTCGTGGTGGGACGCGCACATGTGGGCGTACGCCGAGGTCCACGGCCTGGACACGCTCTACTCCGAGGACTTCCAGGACGGCCGCTGGTACGGGAGCGTGCGCGTGGTGAACCCGTTCCTGACGGACGAGGGAGACGAGGGGAAGAGCGCCTGGTCCGGCACCTGAGCGATCCGCTCGGACACCGCCCCGCGCCGCCTCCACTGTCACACCCCCCCCTTAACGTGGTCTCGTCACCCCAACGATGGAGACCGCATGAAGACCACCGTCCTTCTCGATCACGAACCTGTCGCCGACGGCGGCTGGATGGTTCACGCCCTGCTCCGCCTCGAGGGCGAGGCCCCCGAGAACCGTGACCGGGTCCCCCTGAACCTCTCCCTGGTGCTGGACCGCTCGGGCTCCATGTGCGGCGAGAAGATCCGCGCCGCCCGGCGCGCGGCGGCCATGCTCGTCCGGCGTCTCGCCCCCGCCGACACCGTGAGCGTGGTGGCCTTCGACGACACGGTCCAGGTGGTGGCGAAGCCCGCCACCGGGGACGCGCAGGAGCTGCTTCCCCAGCTCATCGAGGCCATGGAGTGCGGTGCGACCACGAACCTGAGCGGCGGGTGGCTGCGCGGGCGCGACCTCGTGGCGGACAACCTCCGCGAGGGCGGCGTCAACCGCGTGCTCCTCCTCACCGACGGCCGGGCCAACGTCGGCCTCACCGAGCCGGGCCAGCTCATCGGCCTCTGCCGTGCGGGCACGGAGAAGGGTATCGCCACCACGACCATCGGCTTCGGTGAGGACTACGACGAGGACCTCCTCAGGGCCATGGCCGACGCCGGCCGGGGCGGCGCGTACTACATCGAGAAGGTGGACCAGGCCTCCGGCATCTTCGAGGAGGAGCTCGAGGGGCTCCTCTCCATCGCCGCGCAGAACGTGCGCGTCACCGTGGAGCCCGGGGCGGACGCCGGCTCCGTCAAGGTGCTGCACGACTACCCGTCCCATGCCGAGGGCGACGAGCTCACGCTGGAGGTCGGCGACCTCTACGCCCGCGAGCCCCGGCGCATCCTCATGGCCTTCCTCGTCCCGCCGGAGGCGGGTGCGAAGGGCGAGGCCGACGTCGCGAGGCTCACGGTGACCGCCCACGTGATCACCGGGAAGGGCGGCATCGAGCTCCAGGAGATCACCCTCCCCGTCACGCTCTCCCCCGAGGAAGGCGGCAGCGTCGAGCCCGAGGTCCGCAAGGAGATCCTCCTCGTCGAGGCCGCCCGGGTGCGCCGGGAAGCCCTGGAGGCCAGGGAGCGGGGCGACTACGCCTCGGCCCTGGACACGCTCCGGTCCTACGGGCACGCCGTGGTCGCGTCCGGCCTCGAGGACGCCGACGTGGTGGAGGAGGCCCGGGACCTGCAGGGCATGGTCCAGGCCTTCGAGGACCAGCGGCTCAGCGAAGCCGACGTGAAGTACATGAAGCAGCGCGCGTACTCCCGGAGCCGGAGCCGCGGGGAGTCCCTGAAGCGGTATCGGCGGGGCGAATAGGCGCGGCCCACCCCTGGCAATGCCGGTCCCTCGCGACCTGTGGGCGGACTCCGGAGCCGTCGCCAGTGTTGGGGTCCGAATGGGGGTAACGGGCTTGCATAGGGGTAATAGAACGGTAATTATTACCTCCAATCACATGGCTGTTACCTCTATTCGGCCAGGGGCGTCCGCTCGGATGAAATCCCTCGACCCTGCCTTCCTCGACGGTCTCACGCTGACGCCCTCGCACGGGTCCACCCTCCGTGCTCTCGGGGAACACCGCGGCGAGCAGGAGCTGTTCCGCCGGCAGACTCCCGAAGCGTTGGAGGCCCTGCGCACCGTCGCCATGGTGGAGTCCACCGAGTCGTCGAACCGTCTGGAGGGGGTCATCGCGGCCCCCGGCCGCCTTCGGGACGTCGTCCTTCGGGACGCCGCGCCGGCGGATCGCTCGGAGCAGGAGATCGCAGGGTATCGGGACGCGCTGGCGCTCATTCACGGCTCGGCGGATCACATGGCGTTCAGCGTGAACGTGATTCAGCAGCTCCATGGAACGTTGTACCGCTACGAGCCCGGGAGTGGTGGCCGCTGGAAGGCCACGCAGAACGACATCGTCGAGCGCGCCCCTGACGGGTTGATCACGCGGATCCGGTTCCGGCCCGTGAGTCCGGTGGCCACACCGGACGCGATGCAGAAGCTGATCACCCTGTGGGACCAGGCCGTCGACCGGCAGCGGGAGCCGTTGTTGGTGATTCCCCTCGCCATCCTCGATTTCCTCTGCATTCACCCGTTCGCCGACGGCAACGGACGCACGGCCCGACTGCTGTCCCTGCTGCTGCTGTACCGATTCGGATACACGGTCGGGCGGTACATCAGCCTCGAGCGGGTCATCGAAGACAGCCGGGACACATACTACGAAGCGCTGGAGGCGAGCTCGGAAGGCTGGCATGCGGGCAGGCACGACCCGTTCCCATGGCTGGAGTACTTCTGGGGCACGCTCCTTCGAGCGTACGGCGAGTTCCGGGAGCGAGCCGGGCGGCTCATGACGGCGCGGGGCGCGAAGACGGCGCTGGTGGAAGCCGCGGTGGAGAGACGCGTTGGGCCGTTCGCCATCTCCGAGCTGGAGAATGATTGCCCCGGGGTCAGCCGCGACATGATCCGTCACGTGTTGCGGCGTCTTCGAGACGAAGGACGGGTGCAGGTCCGCGGGCGGGGTCGCGGAGCGAGCTGGGAGGTGACGGCGCACCAGGGGAGGACCTGAAGTCGGTGGTCTTCCAGGGCGCCGAGCTCGGGGACGTGAGGACGCCCCTTGGGAACCGTCGATCCGTTTGCCGCGCTCCGGACCGGCGCGCATACTCGATCCGCTGTCCGACCCCGTCTTCCCACCGCAGAGGCCCACCATGTTCTCCTGCGAGCCCCTTCGCCCCTGCCGTTCGCGGATCCTCGCCCTCGTCGCTCCGCTGCTCCTCGCGCTCACGGCGGCTCCCGCGCATGCTCAGCAGTCGTCGGGCCGTACCTTCACCATCGACGACGCCCTCGACGTCAACTCCGGACGCATCGAGGCCGTCTCCCGCGACGGCCGCTGGGTGGCCCTGTCGATCCGCGAGCGCCGCGACCGCCTGGGCATCGACCACGCACGCTTCGGCGACCCGACGTACGTGGCTCCCTCGCCCGCGGTGTTCGAGCTTCTCGACGCGGTGAGCGGGAAGACCCGCCGGCTCTTCCCCGCCAAGGTGGACGAGCGGGGCGCCACCTTCTCCAGGAACGGGAGCGAGCTCGCCTTCCTCGTCCGCGTGGACAGCACCTGGGCGCTGTACGTCCACGACGTCGCCGACGGCCGCACACGCAGGGTGCCCCTCCGGACGAAGCTGCTGGTCGCCTCGAGCTCGCCCCTCGAGTGGTCGCCCGACGGCAGGTCGGTGCTCCTCACGCTCCGTCCCGAGGGGTGGCTCAAGGAGGCGCGGCAGGCGTTCCTGCACATGACCGACGGCCCCATCGTCGTACAGGACGCGAGCAAGCCCTTCCTCGCGTGGGACGCCGTGCGCAATCTCGGCGACCGGCAGATCCCCGCCATCGTCGCGGTCGGCGACGGCAGCGTTCGCGAGATCCTCCCCGAGACGAACATCCGCGGGGCGCACTTCTCCGCCGACGGCTCGTATCTCGTCTACACCGACGTGGTGCCGAAGAAGACCTCGTACACCCGCCGCGACGGCACCGACTACGCCGTCTACAAGGTCGCGTTGGCGCCGGGGAGCGAGCCCGACACCCTCCTCGAGCCCGCCGAGCGGCGGCTCAACGCCGAGTGGAACGAGAGCGCCAGCGCGTTCGCCTACGCCGAGAAGGGAGACGTGTACGTGAGGTGGCTGAACGCCGACAGCGCCCGCGACATGACGAAGCGCTACCGGAAGCCGGCGTCGAAGACCGACACGAGCCGGATGTCGTTCTCCATCGTCGCCTGGCGTCCCGACGGCGATGCGCTCCTGCTCGGCTCGCGGGACGGCTACCACCTGCTCGACGCGCACACCGACTCGATGGCGCTCGTGTATCGCTTCGAGAGCGACACCGCCGCCCGTCCGCGCCGCGACTTCCAGCAGTGGAGCCGCGACGGCCGCTACTTGTTCCTCTCCACCTCGGCGCGCGACCACTGGGCGCGCGGCATCGAGCGCTACGACCTCACCACGC